>NZ_JBIWPO010000019.1:0-51494 GCF_044768275.1 Streptomyces sp. NPDC101152
CGGTCACCGCGCCCGGGCGGCGGGCCCCGACGCGGGCGACTTTCACCTGGGCCGGCCGGCCCTCTGGGGCGGGGGGGGGGGCCCCCGCCGGCGACCCCACCCCAACCCCTTCGCGCCGCCCGGCCGTTCAGGCGAGCTGCGACGGGCCCTCAGTCGCCCCGCACATCGGTGAAGACGGTCTCGAACTCTTCCAGGCCGGTCACCGTCACATGCGCCTTGGCGGCGCCCTCGTGCCGGGCCGCCGCCTGGGCCGCGCGGGAGGCGACGAGCGAGGCACGGTCGGTGAACAGGGTGCCGACCAGGCCGCGCCCACGCTCCCGGTCGACGAGCAGTGACGTCCTGGCCAGTCCGGGCAGCGTGTCGAGCCGGGGCACCACCGACGCCCGGAAGGTGTCGGCGAGCAGATCGGCGTCCAGGGGGTCGAACTCCAGCCTGGTGAGCCTGAGTCCACCGCCGGCGGCCGGCTGCCGGGTCTGATGGAAGACCAGGGCCTCGTAGTTGTCCACCGCGGTCGTCGCCGCGAACGGCTCCAGCATCGACCCGCGCCGCTCCCGCATGACCTCGTCGCTGTTGCGCCGGCTCTGCTCGGTCCGCCACCAGCTCGCCGCGAGCAGCTTGCCGAGCTCCCGGTCCACGAAGATGCCCGACCCGCGATACCCCGGACGTTCCTCCAGCAGATCCCGGCCCTGCGCGTTCAGGGCCCTGATGGCCGTGTCGAGCTGCGCGGGATCCCCGGTCACGTACACCGTGCGAACGAACATGCCCCTCGCCTCCCGAAGTCGAGCGATGTCCGGAATGTTCGACACGGCCAGTCTTCTCCTGAGTGGAGGAGGCTGCAATCAGGGCGGTTTTCCGGACCTTCCGCCGGCCGGGCGCGCACGGCGGCCGGCCACCGTGGCGTAGGCGCTCACCAGGATCAGCGCGCACCCGGCCCACTGCGCCGCCGTCGGCCGCTCCCCCAGGGTCCAGGCACCCAGCAGGACGGCTCCGACGGGCGTGAGCAGCAGCAGGACCGCCCCCGTGTGACTGGGCAGCCGGGGCGAGTTGAGGGCGACCAGCAGCCAGCCGACGATCTGGCTGCTCAGCGCGACCAGGGCCAGCCAGCCCAGGGTGTGCCAGGACGGGGTGAGGTCGAGGGCGCCCCAGGCGGCGCCGCCGAGCGCGGAGACGACGGTCGCGGAGAGGATCACGACCGTGTACGTCGTACGGACATGCCCGTCAAAGCCGCCCCGGCGCAGCAGGAACAGGAAGCCTGAGTAGCTCAGCGCGGCGAGGATGGCGTGGACGGTACCCGCTGTTGGATCGCTGCCGCTCGCACCGTGCTCGACGAGTCCGCCGGTCAGCACGACCCCGACGACCATCGCCGGGAGCCAGAGCAGGAAACGGCGCGGGACGCGCTCCCGGTCGACCGCCCACGCGAGCAGCGGCACCAGGACCACCTGCACGTTGACCAGCACGGTCGACAGCCCCGCGCCCACCTCGGTGATCGCTCTGGCCCACAGCAGGGCGTCCACGGCGAACAGCGCGCCGCCCGCCAGGGCGTAGAGCACCTGGCGGCGCGGCGGCGGGCCGTCGCGGCGGTACTCGGGCAGGGCGAGGAGCACCAGGACGGGCAGGGCGAACAGGCAGCGGTACGCCGACGCGGTGCCCGCGTCCGCGCCGGACAGCTCGATGAAGACCGGCGAGAGCGACAGCGACAGCGCACCGGCCGCCTGGCCCCAGCCCGGGCCCATGGGGACCCGGACGGTGCGCCGGCGCTGCGGTGCGACGTCCGTGCGTGCCACCCGGCGGCCTCCTCACGACGGATACGCGCGTGGCGGTCGTGGCGAGTACCCGTGTACCGGCCATCCATGCGGGGCCCGCTTCCCGGCGGTGAGCTGGCGGTTTCCCCTTCGCTCCCAACTCCGTGTCCGAGCAAGGCGGTTCACGGGCTTGACGCGGGCATGCTCGCGGGTCCACCTTGTACGCCAACCCGGTAAGGAAAGTTTCCTAACAGAAGGGTCTCCCCACAGTGCGTCTACGAACACTGACCCTCACCGCGGCCTCCGGGGCCGCCCTGCTCGCCGCCGGAGTGTTCCCCGCGAACGCTTCCGGCGCCGTCCACCCGGCGTCCGCCAAGGAGGGTTCGGTCAGCGCGGCCGACCTGCTCGCCAAGGTGACGTCCTGTTCCCAGATCTCCAACGGCAAGTACAAGACCGACGAGGAGACGTCGGCCACCATTCCGGTGTGCGGCAAGAACGGCGCCGTGTTCTGGAAGGCCGACATGGACGTCGACTGCGACGGCCAGCGGACCACGAACTGCAACGAGAACCGCGACCCCTGGTACCAGAACGACACGGCCTTCCACCAGTCCGACGGCAAGCCCCTGAGGGCCGAGTCGCTGCCGTACATCGTCGTGCCCAGCGCCAGCAGCATCTGGAAGTACTCCAGCTCCGGCATCAAGGGCGGCGGCGTGGTCGCCGTGATCTACAACAACCAGGTCGAGTACGCCGTCGTCGGCGACACCGGCCCCACCAAGATCATCGGTGAGGCCTCGTACGCCACCGCGAAGGCGCTCGGCATCGACCCCGACCCGGCGACCGGCGGGGCCGACTCCGGCGTCACCTACATCCTGTTCAAGAACTCGCAGGTATCCCCCATCGAGAGCCACAGCGCGGCGGTCTCGCTGGGCCAGCAGTTGGCGAAGCAGTTCATCGCGAACAACTGAGGGTCAAGCCTTGTGGCATGTCACATATCATGGACGTCTCAGTCATATGTGACATGCCACAAGGCATGCGGCCCGGGCAGCCCTGCGTCCCTTGGGGGGACGGTTGTGAGCTGCGGGCGGTGACTGCGTACAAGTGTGTTGGGGCGCGCAGAGTGAGTGTCCGGGCTGCGGCGTGTGCGATCTCAGGGGGTGTGAACGAAGGTTCCTTGGTCGAATGTGTGACCTTTGCCCGTGGTGGTCGTTGAGCGTGGTGAGGGGTTGTTCGGCCGGTGGGGGGTGAAGGGGATGGGCGGACTGCGGGAGCTGGCGGCACCGTTCGTCGCCCTCGGCCCGTCCGGTGTGGCGGTCCGTGACCGGCTCAAGCACCTGACCGCCGGGGACGAGAAGGTTCTTCGCCTGGTCGGTGATCATCTGGGTGCGCTCGCCTGTCGGTACCTGAAGGCCCGTTGCGCGGCCGGGCTGGATCACGACACCGAGCAGTGGGCCGCACGCAAGCGAGCCCTCACCGCGGAGTCGTCCTCCGCTGGGCGGGCAGCATCACAAAGGCCACTCACGATCAGTGGGCGCTGGCACGGCGCGGGCAGCTCGCGCACATCCAGAGCCTGGAAGCGGGGGTGCGCACGATCGCCCACCGGCTGTCCCTGCCGGTCGGCGAGAAGGGCGGCAAGCGGGCTCCCGGCGGCTACGCGAGCAGGCAGGAGTGGCATGCCAAGTCCCGCCGTGAGCAGGGGCATCGGACCGTCCAGGCCCGACCGGGCATCCCGGGGCGTGAGGAAACCCGCCCCCGCATCCCCGGACCACGGACACGATCCGTGCGCGCCGGACGCGGAGCGAAAGCGGGCGACCAGCGTGCCCAACACCGTTCGGGGCACGCGGCTGAGCATGAGTCCTGGCAACAGGACTCACTACCGCTCAATCTTTTGGGAACGGTCAGTTGGGCTGCCCGATCGGCCGTACGACGACGGTGTTGACGTCGACGCCCTCCGGCTGCCGGATCACCCAGACGACCGAGTCGGCGATCTGGTCGGCGGTGAGCAGATGCCCCGGCGGCAGGCTGCCATACTCGTCCCAGAACGGCGTCTCCACCCGCCCCGGGGCGATCAGGGTCACGCCGACGCCCCACTCGGTGACCTGGCGCCGGGTGTTCTCGGCCAGGCCCGTCACCGCCCACTTGGTCGCCCCGTAGATGTTGCCGGGTGTGTTGACGAACCCGGCCACGCTGCCGACCAGGACGATCCGGCCCCCGGTCTCCCTGAGGGCGTCGACGGACGCCCTGATGAGGAGCGCGGGGCCGAGCACGTTCGTCAGCACCATGTCCCGCCAGCCCGCCGGGTCACCCTCCGCGACCGAGTCGTGGGTGGCGTAACCGGCGTTGGCGACGACCGTGTCCAGCCGCCCGAAGTCCTTCAGCGTGGCCGCCACGGCCGCCTGGACGTCGTCCCACTCCGCGGCGTCCCCGGCGACCGTCAGCAAACCTTCCGGTTCCCCGAGCGACTCGGCGAAGGCGCGCAGTCGCTCCTCGCGCCGCCCGGTGACGGCCACCCGGTACCCGGCGTCGAGCAACTGCCTCGCCACGGCCGCCCCGATGCCGCTGCCGCCGCCGGTGATCAACGCCACGGGAGACGTGGTGCTGGTGGACATTGGTTACCCCCTGTGTCTTCGTCGGACGGAAGGGAGTGAACCAGTTGGAGCACTCTCGAAGTCAAGGGCGGCCGACCGGCTCACATCGCGTGGACGGCCGTGTGCACCGTGTGGGCCGCGAGCACGAACACGTCCGGACGGTGGTGGACGCTCGCCTTGTCGTCCGGATCGACGAGGCGGTCGAGGGTGCCGCGGTCCTCGGCGTCGAGGTGCTCGGCGAAGGACTCGCGGAAGCGGGAGAGGGTCGCGGCGACGTAGGCGCGGGCGCGGTCCCCCGCGGGGGCCGGCAGATCGAGGAGGAAGGTGCGGCTGCCGGTGGGACGCAGGCCCGCCGTGGACATCAGGGCCGGCCAGTCCTCGGTCTCCGCCACCGCGCCGGGCAGGCTCGCCCGCATCTCGGCGAACCACTCCTCCTCCAGCGCGTCCAGGCGCGCCTGCAGGCCGGGGCGGCCGATCCCGATGTCGCGGGGCAGGAACCGCGCCGGCAGACCGCCCTCCATGATCGCCAGGGTGCCGCCGGGTGCGAGACGCGCGGCGAAGGCGGCGAGGCCGGCCCGCTGGTCGCCGAGGTGGTGCAGGCTGCGGCTGGCCCACAGCAGGTCGGCGGGGTAGTCCAACTCGTCCAGTACGCCCGGTAGTTCACCGGCCAGCGTGTCGAACCGATCGCCGAGCCCCAGCCGGTCGGCCCGGACACGGGCCCGCTCCAGGAGCGGCGCCGAGGCGTCGACCGCGACGACCCGGGCCCCCGGGAAGGCCTCGGCGAGCAGACAGGCGAGGACGCCGGGTCCGCTGCCCGCGTCGACGATCAGCCCGGGTTCCGTCTGCTTGTCGGTCAGCCAGGTCATGGCCCGCTCGTACAGCGAGGTGAAAAGCTCCGCCTGCGACTCCAGCAGCGGAGCCATCTCCGCCCAGTCGATGTCGGTGTGGTCGTGATCGCCGTGGTGTCCGTGCGCCATGGAAGTCAGCCTCTCGTCCGGATGCGCCTCAGCGTGCGCCGACCCATGGCGCGGCGGCAAGCGACGTTGCCGTGACAGCAAAAAGCGGCGGCGAAAAACAAGGTGCGCGGCGCCGGACGGGTCCCTCACGATGGCCCGATGGGCGACAGGGACGACGAACTGGTGCAGAGATTCCTCGCGGACGGCTTCGTGAAGATCGAGGGGGCGTTCCCGCCACGGGTCGCCCAGGACTGCGCGCGGCTGCTGTGGCGGGAGACGGGGTACGACCCCGAGGACCCGGGCACCTGGACACAGCCGGTGGTCCGGGTGGGCGACATGGCCCAGGGACCGTTCGCCGCGGCAGCCAACTCCCCTGTGCTGCATGAGGCGTTCGACCTGCTGGTGGGTGAGGGCCGCTGGCTGCCGCGCTACTCGCTGGGCACCTTCCCGCTGCGGTTCCCGCACGAGAAGGAGCCGGACGACGCGGGCTGGCACATCGAAGGCAGCTACCTCCCGGAAGGGGAGAGCTGGTACTTCGCGAACCTCCGCTCCAGGGACCGCGCCCTGCTGATGCTCTTCCTGTTCAGCGAGGTGACCGAGGAGGACGCCCCGACCCGCATCCGGGTCGGCTCCCACCTGGACGTCCCGCTGCTGCTGGAACCGTGCGGTGAGACGGGCGTCTCCATCCTCGAGATCGCGCCGAAACTGGTCGAGGCCTCCGCGCACCGCCCCCTCGCCCACGCCACCGGCGTCCCGGGCGACGTCTACCTCTGCCACCCTTTCCTGGTCCACGCGGCCCAGCCCCACCACGGCACCCGGCCGCGCTTCATGGCCCAGCCACCGCTGATGCCGGCGGCCCCCTACGAGCTGGAACGGCCGGACGGGGACTACTCGGCGGTGGAGTTCGCGATACGCCGGGGCCTGGCCCGGGAGGGCTGACCCCGGCGGATCACCTGGCCGTCACCGCGTCACGGCAGCGGCGGGTAGGCGTTCTGCATCAGCTGCTGGAACTGGGCCGAGAACCAGTGCCCGGACAGCGGTGCGTTCGGCAGGGCGCCCGACATGTTGTTGTTGTTCCGTGCGTTGCCCGTGTACGTCGGGTCGCACATCCGGTCGAAGCCCTTGCCCTCGTTGTTCGGGATGGCGGAGCTGGAGCCGTCGGACTGGCCGGGCGGCTTGACCCACACGTAGGCGTCGATCCCGGCGGCCGGGGCAGCGGTGGGCCGCTGACCGAGTCCGGCGCCGCTCTGGTTGCACCAGTTGCCGACGTGGATGCGGCGGTCGATGCGGCCGCCGTTGACGTAGTCGTCGACGGACGTCATCGGGCCGGGGCCGGTGGGCCGGGCGGAGCCGCCCCAGCCGTTGCGGGACGTGTCGATCAGCATGCCCAGACCGGAGTTGAACCCGGCCGCGACCAGCTTGTCCCGCAGCGCGAGCGCGTACGACTGCTCGTCCACGTACTGGTTCCAGTCGACCCACTTCGCCTGGCGCACGGTCTGGCCGTTCACCGTGTCGGTGACCTTGAAGTTCGGCTCCGTGGTGGGGCCGTAGTTGGCGGTGTTGACGATGAACCCGGCCACGTCGTCCACGCTCGCGCCGTTGCTGGTGGCGACCTTGGCGAACTCCTGCACGGCCGGGCCGAGGTTGGAGTCCCAGCCGAGCCAGCCGTGGTGGCCGGCGTCGATGTAGTTGTAGACGTTCGGGATGGCGCCCAGCTTGCCCAGGGCGTAGGAGACGCCCTTCTCGTAGTTGCCGTTGCTCTTCATGGTCACGCAGGCGTCGGTGGTGGTGTTGGTGCCGCCGGCGTTGGTGACCAGGTTGGGCAGCGAGTCGGGCTCGATGACGTTGACGATCCGCAGGCCCGCGTACTTCGGGTCGGAGAGGATCGAGGCGATCGGGTCGATGTACTGGGACTTGTACTTGTCGATGTCGTTCGGCCCGAGTTCGCCGTTGGAGGCGAGGGCGGCACAGTCACGGCCGGGCAGGTCGTAGATGACCAACTCGACGACCAGCTCGCCGGAGCCCTTCTGCTTCAGAGCCTCGTCGAGGTGGGCGCGCAGGCCCATGCCGCCGCCCGCCCCGTTGATGGTGGCGATCCGGTCCAGCCAGACGGCGGTGGGCTGGCCCGCGATGCGGCTGCCGCCCGGCTCGGCGGCGGCGTTGGCCGACCACTCGGGGTCCACGTACCCCTTGGCCCCCACGTAGGGGTTGTCCACGCGGCTGCCGGTGTTGCCGCCGCCGGTGCCGCCCCCGCCGCCGGTGCCGCCCCCGCCGCCCGAGCCGCCGCCGTCGTCGACGTTGCAGGTGACGCCGTCGAGCGTGAAGGTGGCCGGGACCGCGTTGGTGCCGCTGTAGGACCCGTTGAAGCCGAAGCTGGCCGATGCGCCCGTCGCCAGCGAGCCGTTGTAGCTCTCGTTGGCCACGGTCACGTCCGCGCCGCTCTGGCTGATCTTCGCGTTCCAGCCGCTGGTGACCTTCTGGTTGCCGGCGTACGACCACTTCAGCGACCAACTCGACTTGGCCGCGGAGTTGTTGGTGATGGTGACGGCTGCCGTGAAGCCGGTGTCCCACTGGTTCTGCACCTTGTAGTCCACGGTGCACGGGACGGCCTTGATCCCGACGTCCCCGGGGACTACGGCCGTGGCCGTCCCCGCGGTCCCGGCGACCAGCGCCAGGGCGGCGAGTATCGCTGTTCTGGTACGACTCATGAGTGCGGGTTCCTTCTCCGATACGGGAATTACGGGTTGATGGCGCGCAGGTGGTCGCGCAGCCCGGTGCCGTACGACGTGGGTGTCCCGTCGTAGTTGGAGATGAGCGAGGGACCGGAGGAGCAGTCCCAGGTGTTCCAGGTCCAGCCCACATAGGACAGGCCCCGGTCGTCGAACCACTTCATGACCTGGTCGACGAAGGAGTGCGAGCAGGTGTTCTCGCCGATCTCCCCTGCCACGAGCGGTACTTGGGCCGCAACGGGGGCGAGGGTGGAGTTCCAGCAGCTCTCGCTGGAGCAGGTGTTGAAGTTGTACCCGTGGTAGGCGGCGACGAGATTGCCCGTCGGGTCGGCGGGCCGGTACGTCAGCCACTGGCTCAGGTCGTTGGAGTACGCGAGCCCGCCGGCCAGCACGACGTTCCGGGCGCCGGTGCCGCGTACCGCGTCGACCAGGTCCTGCATGCCGGCGACCTGGTATCCGATGCCCGGGCAGGTTCCGCCGTCGCGCCAGCACTGCCACGCCTGGGTGGTCGTGGAGGTCGCGCGGTCGGGGTAGGGCTCGTTGAACAGGTCGAAGGCGACGGCTTGGTCGTCCTTGAACGTGTTCGCCACCGACGTCCAGAAGGACGGCGAGTATTGCCGGTCCGGCATCGGCTTCTGGCAGGTGGCGTGCACGTCGGAGCAGCCGGCCGAGTTGCCCGTGTACTGACCGTAGGTCCAGTGCAGGTCGAGGATGGGTGTCAGGCCGTGCGCCTCGACGCGGGCCACCAGATCCTTGACGGCGTTGACGTAGTTCACACCGCCGTAGGCCGACTGGATGTTGGAAAGCCCCAGCCAGCACTCCTCGTTGAGGGGAATGCGGACCGTGTTCGCCTTCCAGTCGGCGATCGCCTTGATCGCGGTGTCGTCCACGGGGCCGTCGAAGATGCCGCGGCCCTGGACGCACATGAACTCGGCGCCGGACCGGTTGACGCCGAGCAGCCGCCGGGTCTTTCCGTCGCCGTCCACGAGCTTGTCGCCCGCGACGTGCAGCGCGGGTGCGCCGCCGCCGGCGGGCGGCCCGGACGGCGGGGGCGTCGGCTGCGTGTCCACGTTGCACGTCGTGCCGTTGAGCTTGAACGAAGCCGGCACGTCGTTGCTCCCCGACCCCGGCCAGGAGGCCAGGAACCCGGCGCTGACGCTCGCCCCGGTGGCCAGCGAGCCGTTGTAGCTCTCGTTGACCGCGGTCACCGTCGTGCCGGACTGGGACCACTGGGCGTTCCAGCCCTGAGTGACCTTCTGGCCGCCGGCGAACTCGAAGCTCAGGCTCCAGCCGCTCAGGGCCGCCATGTTGTTGGTGATCTTCACTGAGCCCTGGAAGCCGGTGTTCCACTGGCTGGTGACGGTGTACTCCACCGAGCAGGCGGGCGCGGTTCCCTGCGCCGTGACGACCGGAATGGTCATGCTCCCGACAAATCCGACCGCCCCGGCCACCGATAAAAGTACTGAACGCGGGGGGTGTCGCATGAGCGACTCCTTGCAGCTCGGGCGCGTCGGTACGGACGCGTCGACTGATGGAATCGCTCCCACTGGTGTCCATGAAGCTAGCGCCAAGTGACAGCGAAGGACAGGGGAGGCGCAGACTTTCCTGACTTTCCATCAGCCAAGACGAGTCGAATCGATTCGACTCTTCAAGCACCTTGACCGCTCTCACCCCCATCCCCACTATGGGAGCGCTCCCACTGGTTCAAGGCTTGTTGCTCCTCCCCCACCGCTCCGAGCCGCAAGGAGGAACCAGCACATGGAACCCAGACCCGGACGCCGTGCCGTGCGGCGGCTGTGGACCGCCGTCGTGGCGGCCCTCGCCCTTCCGCTCACCATGGTCGGCACCGGCACGACCCCCGCCCAGGCGGCGGCACTTCAGTGCAGCGTCGACTACAAGACGAACGACTGGGGCTCCGGCTTCACCGCGGACCTGACGATCACCAACCGCGGCACCGACACCATCGACGGCTGGACCCTGACCTACGCCTACGCCGGCAACCAGAAGCTCAGCAACGGCTGGAACGGCACCTGGTCCCAGTCCGGCCAGTCGGTCACCGTGAAGGACGCCGGCTACAACGGGAAGATCGCCGCGGGTGCCGCCGTCTCCACCGGCGCACAGTTCACCTACAGCGGCACCAACACCGCTCCCACCGGCTTCGCGATCAACGGCACCACCTGCGCCGGCGCCCACCAGCCGCCGGTCACCGTGCTGACCAGCCCCACGGCCGGCGCGGTCTACACCCAGGGCGACGCGGTGCCGCTCGCGGCGACGGCGGCGGCCGCCGACAACGCGACGATCAGCAAGGTGGAGTTCTACGACGACACCACCCTGCTGGGCACCGACACCAGCGCGCCCTTCACCCTGTCCGCATCCGGATTGTCCGTGGGCAGTCATTCCCTGGTGGCGAAGGCCTACGACAGCCTGGGCGCGTCCGCCGAGTCGACGCCGGTCGGCATCACCGTGGCGGCGGGCCCCGCGGTGGTCGCCTCCCCCACCCAACTCGGCGTCCAGCAGGGCAAGTCGGGCACCTACGCGGTGCAGCTGTCGAAGCAGCCCTCGTCCAACGTGACGGTGACGACGGCCCGCGCGAGCGGCAACTCCGGGCTCTCGGTGACGGGCGGCGCGACGCTCACCTTCACGCCCGCCAACTGGAACACCGCGCAGAACGTGACCGTCACCGCCGACGCCTCCGGCACCGGCTCGGCGTCCTTCGAGTCGACGGCGACCGGCTACTCCAAGGCGGCCGTGACCGTGACGGAGCTGGCCGCGCAGAAGGCGTACGACGCCCGGTTCCTGGACCTGTACGGGAAGATCACCAACCCGGCGAACGGCTACTTCTCCCCGCAGGGCATCCCGTACCACTCGGTGGAGACACTGATCGTCGAGGCGCCGGACCAGGGGCACGAGACCACGTCGGAGGCCTACAGCTACCTCCTGTGGCTGCAGGCGATGTACGGCAAGGTCACCGGTGACTGGTCGAAGTTCAACGGCGCGTGGGCGCTCATGGAGAAGTACATGATCCCCACCCACGCCGACCAGCCCACCAGCTCCTTCTACAGCGCCTCCAAGCCGGCGACCTACGCGCCCGAGGAGGACACCCCGAACGAGTACCCGGCGAAGCTCGACACCTCGGTGTCGGTGGGTTCGGACCCGATCGCGGGCGAGCTGAAGAGCACGTACGGCACGGACGACGTGTACGGCATGCACTGGCTGGAGGACGTCGACAACGTCTACGGCTACGGTGACACGCCCGGCGGCACCTGCGAGGGCGGGCCGACGGCCACCGGACCGTCGTACATCAACACCTTCCAGCGCGGCCCGCAGGAGTCGGTGTGGGAGACGGTTCCGCAGCCGACCTGCGACGCCTTCAAGTACGGCGGCAGGAACGGCTACCTGGACCTGTTCACCGGCGACTCGTCCTACGCCAAGCAGTGGAAGTACACCGACGCCCCGGACGCCGACGCGCGTGCGGTGCAGGCGGCGTACTGGGCGGACGTGTGGGCCAAGCAGCAGGGCAAGGGCAGCGACGTCTCCGCGACCGTCGGCAAGGCCGCGAAGATGGGTGACTACCTGCGGTACGCGATGTACGACAAGTACTTCAAGAAGATCGGCAACTGCGTCGGCCCGTCCACCTGCGCGGCCGGCACCGGCAAGGACGCCTCGCACTATCTGCTCTCCTGGTACTACGCCTGGGGCGGCGCGACGGACACGAACGCGGGATGGGCCTGGCGGATCGGCTCCAGCCATGTGCACGGCGGCTACCAGAACCCGCTCGCCGCGTACGCGCTGAGCAGTTACGCCGACCTGGAGCCCAAGTCGGCCACGGGCGCGACGGACTGGGGCAAGTCGCTGCAGCGGCAGCTGGAGTTCTACCAGTGGCTGCAGTCGTCCGAGGGCGCGATCGCGGGCGGCGCGACCAACAGCTGGCAGGGGCGGTACGCGAGCCCGCCGGCCGGGACGCCGACGTTCTACGGCATGTACTACGACTGGGAGCCCGTCTACCACGACCCGCCGTCCAACCAGTGGTTCGGCTTCCAGGCCTGGTCCATGGAACGGGTCGCCGAGTACTACCAGCAGACGGGGAACGCGCAGGCCAAGGCGGTCCTCGACAAGTGGGTCAAGTGGGCGCTGTCCAAGACCACGATCAATCCGGACGGCACCTATCTGATCCCCTCGACGCTCCAGTGGTCGGGCCAGCCCGACACCTGGAACCCGTCAAGTCCCGGGTCCAACAGCGGACTTCACGTCACCGTCGCCGACTACACCAACGACGTCGGGGTGGCCGCCGCGTACGCCAAGACGCTGACGTACTACGGCGCCAAGTCCGGTGACGCGACCGCCAAGTCGACGGCGAAGGCGCTGCTCGACGGCATGTGGAACAACTACCAGGACAGCCTGGGTGTCGCCGTCCCGGAGACCCGCACCGACTACAGCCGGTTCGGTGACACCGTGTACGTGCCCAGCGACTGGAGCGGCAAGATGCCGAACGGGGACGCCATCAACTCGTCGTCGACGTTCGCGTCGCTCAGGTCCTTCTACAAGAACGACCCCGCGTGGTCGAAGATCCAGAGCTATCTCGCGGGTGGGGCGGCGCCCGTGTTCACGTATCACCGGTTCTGGGCCCAGGCGGACATCGCCTTGGCCATGGGGTCGTACGCGGAGCTTCTTGAATAGTCCCCGCCAAGCGCTCCGCTGAGGGGCGGTGCTTCGTCTGCGGGCTCGCTGTGGCTTGTCGCGCCCACGCGGCGGTAGCCGCAAATGGAATACAGCCCCGCGCCCCCAAGAAGGGCGCTGTCAGCACCGTCAGTTCTTGCGGAAGCGCTTGAAGGCTTCGCGTGCTTGGTCCCGTCTCCTGACGACGGGGCCGCCCGCCGGGCGATCCCCACCCGCACTGGGGGTCGCCCGGCACCTTTGTGTCAGGGCTTGGTGAAGGCGTGGAGGGTGAACTCGGGGTCGGGGCGGGGGCGTTCCTGGTCGGGGAGGGATTCCAGGTGGGTGGCGAAGTGTTCGGTGAGGGGGTCGCCGGGGGGCAGGCGGGTGAACCAGCCACGGCGCAGGTCGGCCGCGGTGCGGCGGGGGCTGCGGCCCTGGCCCCGGCCCGGGAAGCGGGACTGTCCGGCTGGGCGCAGGCCGTGGAGGGCGGCGTACGACTCCACGAGGTGCGCGGCGTCGGGGGCCGGGCGGCGTGGGCGTGCGGCGAGGACGGCGTCGACGTCGCTGCCGACATCGTGCGCGGCGGCCTTGTCGACCGTGGTGACGTACACGCCGCCCGGCCTGAGGACACGGGCGCACTCGGCGACGACGGCGCGGACGTCGTTCCGTCCGTCGAGGAGGTGGAGGAGCCAGACGCTGGTCACCGCGTCGAAGGTGGCGTCCGGGAAGGGCAGCGCGCGGCTGTCGGCCAGAACGATCGCGCCGGGCAGCCGGGCCGCGGCCATGCGGGCCATGCCGTACGTGAGGTCGGCGCCGGTCACCCGGGTGGCGGGACGGGCGGCGGCGAGGCGCCGGGTGACGATGCCGGTGCCGCAGCCCACGTCGAGGAGCCGGCCGGCGGTGCGCGGGATCAGGGCCAGGACGGCGTCGGCGGCGGCCGCTGCTCTGGGTTCGCCGCCGCGGGTGTCGTCGTACGCGTCGGCTTCCTTGTCGTAGTCGAGCACCGGCGTCAGTGTGCGCCGTGTCCCTGGGCGAGGTCCTCGACCTTGCGCGCCAGCTCGAAGTCGAGCTCGGTGACCTTGCCGCCGACGCTGTGCGTGTTCACCGAGAGGGTCACGGTGTTGTAGCCGAGGGTGAGGTCGGAGTGGTGGTCGAGCGCGTCCTGGACCTGGGCGATGTGGATCACCATGGCGGTGGCGGCGAAGTGCGTGCCGAGCCGGTAGGAGCGGGTGAGCCGGTCCGCGTCGACCGACCAGCCCGGCAGTTCGGCGAGCCGGTCCTCGATCTCCTTCTGCGACAGCGGTTCGACGGCCATGACCTCGCTCCTTCCCGGTGGTGGGGCACGGACTCCCAGCGTGCCACAGCCGCCCCACGACGGCTCGGGTCGTTACGCCGGGCCGAAGAGCCGGCCGCTCACCCGCACCGCCCCGAGGTCGTCGCCGAGTGCGGCGATCGTGGCCCGGCCCTCCACCCGCCTGACCCACTCGTGCGGCAGGGCGTGGTCGCCGGCCTGGGCGCCGAGGAGGCTGCCGCAGATCGCGCCGGTGGAGTCGCTGCCGCCGGAGTGGTTGACCGCCATCAGCAGCGTGGTCTCGACACGGCCCGGGTACAGCGCGCAGAAGACGGCGATGGCCAGGGCCTCCTCGGCCACCCGGCCCGCGCCGAGCTTCTCGACCCGTTCCGGCGGCGCCACGGAGACGTCCCCGGCCTCGGTGACGGCACGCTCCAGGGCCTCGGTCGTCTCCTCGTGGCCCGGGTAGCGGGACAAGAGGCGCATGGCGCGCAGGACGGCGCCCTCCATGGAGTCACCGGCGACCAGGTTGGCGATGATCGCGGCCAGGGTGCCGGCCGCGTAGTAGGCGGTGGGGTGGCCGTGGGTGATCTGGGCGGCGCGGGCCGCCATCTGGAAGGCGACGTGGTCGTACTGGGCGATCAGTCCGAAGGGGGCCGAGCGCGCCACCGCGCCGCCCCCCTTGGAGTCGGGGTTGACCATGCCCGGTTCACCCTTCAGGAGGAGCCACCGGCCGGGCGCGTGCCGCTGGGCGACGCCGGACAGGCAGGCGTTGCCGGGGGCGCGGCGGGCGTACAGCCACGGCTCGGTGACCAGTCCGTCGGCGGGTCCGGTCGCCGGGGGCGCGGTTGCCGGGCCGGGCTGGGACTGGGTGTGGAGCCAGCGCTCGTAGGCCTCGAGCATCGTCTCGGGCCAGTGGTCACAGACGTCTCCCGACAGGCGGTGGCCGTGGCGTTCCCCCATCCTGCCGGAGGCGTGGGCCTCGACGAGGGCCTCGGCGGTGAAGAGGGTCAGTTGCGTGTCGTCGCCGATCAGGCCGACCGTGCCGTGCGGGCCGGGCACGAAGTCGGTCACCCCGTGGGGGCCGTGGTCGGCGCGGATGCGGTCGATGGAGGCGGGCTCGACGGGAGCGCCGAGCGCGTCGCCGATCGCCCCGCCCAGCAGGCAGCCCCGCACTCTCGCGCGGTACTGCGCCGCGCCGTCCCTGTCCCACGGCCCGTACATCCATCCACTCCTCGACTACGGTCGTACGTATGACCATTGTCCCGACCGGATCGCCCGCCGCCACGACCGCCCCGTCCGAGCGGGGCGTCGGCCCGCTGCTGCGGGCCTGGCGGGAGCGGCGGCGGGTGAGCCAGCTGGAACTGGCGTTGCGCGCGGACTCCTCGGCCCGGCACATCAGCTTCATCGAGACGGGCCGTTCCCGGCCGAGCGAGGAGATGGTGCTCAGGCTCGCCGAGCACCTGGACGTGCCGGTGCGTGACCGCAACGCCCTGCTGCTGGCGGCCGGTTACGCCCCGCACTATCCGGAGACCCCGCTGGACTCCCCCGCGCTGGACTCGCTGCGCCAGGGCATGGAGCGCCTGATCCAGTGCTACGAGCCCTACCCGGCCCTGGTGGTCGACTCGGTGTACGACGTCGTCGCCGCCAACCGGGGCCTGCTGATGTTCCTGGACGGCGTCCCGGAGTTCCTGCTCGAGCCACCGCTGAACGCCATGCGGCTGACCCTGCACCCCGAGGGCCTCGCGCCGCGCATCCGCAACCTCCCCGAATGGCGCGGGCACCTCCTGGCGCAGATGGAGCGGGAGATCGCCCTGCACCGCTCGGCCCGGCTGCGCGCGCTGTACGAGGAGGTCGCGGCCTACCCGGTGCCCGTGCGGGAGCCCGGCGGCGAACCGCCCGAGCCGGTGCCGTACTTCGCGCTCCCCCTGCAGATCGAGCACGAGGGCCGCACCCTGTCCTTCGTCTCCTCCATCTCCACCTTCAACACCCCGATGGACGTGACGGTCGCCGAACTGGCCATCGAGACACTCCTGCCGGCCGACCCGGCGACGGTGAAGTACCTCCAGTCACTGCTGCCTTGACCGCAACCGGTGAGACGGGGGACGGAACATGACACACTGCTTGGCGCGGACTTCGGCGGCGCGTAGGGGAGGCGTGCGGTGAGTGAGCGGCGGCCTGCGCCCACCGTGGGGCAGGTGGTACTGGGCAGACGACTGCAGGAGTTGCGGGAGGCGGCGGGCCTCAAGCGCGAGGAGGCCGCCAAGGTCCTGCGGGTGGCCCCGGCGACGGTTCGGCGCATGGAGATGGCCGAGGTGTCGCTGAAGATCCCGTACGTGCAGGTGCTGCTGGAGACCTACGGCGTCCCGGACGAGGAGGCCACGGCCTTCGTCGACCTGGCCGAGGAGGCCAACCGGCCGGGCTGGTGGCAGCGGTTCCACGACGTGCTGCCCGACTGGTTCAGCCTGTACGTCAGCCTGGAGGGCGCCGCCCGGATCATCCGCTCCTACGAGCCGCACTTCGTGCCGGGCCTGCTGCAGACCGAGGACTACGCGCGCGCCGTGATGGAAGCGGGAACGATCGGGCAGAGCGGCCCGGAGAGCATCGAACGCCATGTGTCGCTGCGGATGACCCGGCAGAAGCTCCTGGAACGCCCGGACCCCCCGCACCTGTGGGTGATCATGGACGAGACGGTGCTGAGGCGGCCGGTGAGCATCCGCGGCGAGGTGATGCGCGAACAGCTCGACAGACTGCTGGAGTTCGCCGAGCGCGACCGGGTCACCCTGCAGGTCGCCGAGTTCAGCGACGGCCCGCACCCGGGGACGTACGCGCCCTTCACGCTGTTCCGCTTCGGCGAGCCCGAGCTGCCCGACATGGTGTTCACCGAGTACCTCACCGGCGCGCTGTACCTCGACTCGCGCGCGGAGGTCTCCGCGCACCTGGAGGTCCTCGACCACATGACCGCCCGGGCCGCGTCGGCCCAGCGCACGAAGAAGCTCCTGCGGGAGTACCGCGAGAACTTCTGAGCACCCGGCCGCGTCCGCACCCCCTAGCGCCTGTTGCGAAAGTGGCGCCTGCCGCGCGACGCCCGGCACGCTCCCCCAGAGGGGGTACCCCCACTCGCCGCACCGCCCGAAAGCCCGAGTACGCCCGGTCCATCGACGGCGCCTTCCGGCCGGCACGCCGAGAGCACGCTCCCCCACGCTCGAACAACTCGCGCGGGGGCCCCCCGACGCCGCGCGGCCGCCCTCCGGGCGACGACGCCACTTTCGCAACAGGCCCTAGGCCGCACCTCCCTTCCTGTCGCGGTCCTCGTCGACGATCTCCGCGTCCACCACGCCCTCGTCGTCCTGCGGTGCGGAGTGCTGTCCGTCGCCGGTGCCGGTGCCGGTGCCCGAGCCGGCCGTCGGCTGTTCCGCCTGGGCGTACATCGCCTGGCCCATCTTCTGGCTGACGGTGGCGAGTTTCTCGACGCCGGTGCGGAGTTCGGCGGTGTCGGCGTTGCGCTCCAGAAGCCCCTTCAGCTCGGTCACCGCCTCCTGGACCTCCGTCCTCGTCTCGGCCGGGACGCGTTCCTCGTTGTCGCGGATGAACTTCTCGGTCTGGTAGACGAGTTGCTCGGCCTGGTTGCGGGTCTCGGCGGCCTCGCGGCGCCCCCGGTCCTCCTCGGCGTACTGCTCGGCCTCCCGCATCATGCGGTCGATGTCGTCCTTGGGGAGCGCGGACCCGCCCGTCACCGTCATCTTCTGCTCGCGCCCCGTCGCGAGGTCCTTCGCCGAGACGTGCATGATCCCGTTCGCGTCGATGTCGAAGGCCACCTCGATCTGCGGCACCCCGCGCGGGGCGGGCGGCAGCCCGGTGAGGTCGAAGACGCCCAGCTTCTTGTTGTACGCGGCGATCTCCCGCTCGCCCTGGTAGACCTGGATGCCGACCGAGGGCTGGTTGTCGGTGGCGGTGGTGAAGATCTCCGAACGCCGGGTGGGGATCGTCGTGTTGCGTTCGATGAGCTTGGTCATGATGCCGCCCTTGGTCTCGATACCGAGGGACAGCGGGGTGACGTCGAGGAGCAGGACGTCCTTCACGTCACCGCGGATGACGCCGGCCTGGAGGGCCGCGCCGACGGCCACGACCTCGTCGGGGTTGACGCCCTTGTGCGGGTCCTTGCCGGTGAGTTCCCTGACCAGGTCGGTGACGGCGGGCATCCGGGTCGAGCCGCCGACCAGGATGACGTGGTCGATCGCCGACAGCTTCACGTTCGCGTCCTTGACCGCCTGGTGGAAGGGTGTCTTGCAGCGGTCGAGGAGGTCGGCGGTGAGCTCCTGGAACTGGGCCCGGGTCAGCTTCTCGTCGAGGTGCAGCGGCCCCTCGGCGGAGGCGGTGATGTAGGGCAGGTTGATCGTCGTCTCGGACGAACTGGACAGCTCGATCTTCGCCTTCTCGGCGCCTTCCCGCAGCCGCTGGAGCGCCATCTTGTCCTTGCCGAGGTCGATGCCGTACTGCCCCTGGAACTTCTTGACCAGGTGCTCCACGATCCGCTGGTCCCAGTCGTCGCCGCCCAGGTGCGTGTCGCCGTTGGTGGCCTTGACCTCGATGACGCCGTCCCCGATCTCCAGCAACGACACGTCGAAGGTGCCGCCGCCCAGGTCGAAGACCAGGACCGTCTGCTCCTCGCCGCGGTCCAGGCCGTAGGCGAGGGCGGCGGCCGTCGGCTCGTTGATGATCCTGAGCACCTTCAGGCCGGCGATCTCCCCGGCCTCCTTCGTCGCCTGCCGCTGCGAGTCGTCGAAGTACGCCGGTACGGTGATCACGGCGTCCGTGACGTCCTCGCCGAGGTAGGACTCGGCGTCCCGCTTGAGCTTCTGCAGCACCCGCGCAGACAGCTCCTGCGCCCGGTACCGCGTCCCGTCGATCGACCCCTGCTCCGGGAAGCGCCAGCTCGCGTCGCCCATGTGCCGCTTCACGGAGCGCGCTGTGCGCTCCACGTTCGTCACGGCCTGCCGCTTGGCGACCTCACCGACCAGCACCTCCCCGTTCTTGGCGAAGGCCACCACCGAGGGGGTGGTCCTGGCCCCTTCCGCGTTGGCGACGACCGTGGGTTCGCCGCCCTCCAGCACGGCGACCACCGAGTTCGTGGTCCCGAGATCGATCCCGACCGCACGTGCCATCTCCGTCCCCTTCCGCCAGGGCACTTCCAGACTCCAGCACAAAACTTGAGTGGGCCGTTGTCAATGCCGCCTGGGGCCGTGGTGAATGCCGCCTCGGTCCCGGGTACCCCCGAAAACGACGTGCCGCGCCCCTGACCTCCAGGGAGCGCGGCACCGTGGCCCTGCGAGTACGGGTGTCAGGACAGCTTCGCCGACAGGGTGATCGTCGTGCCGCTCAGCGCCTGGCTGACCGGGCAGTTCTTCTTGGCGTCCTCGGCGGCGGCGACGAACGCGTCGTTGTCGATGCCGGGGACCGTGCCCTCGACGGTGAGGTGGATGCCGGTGATGCCCTCACCGGGCTGGAAGCTCACGTCGGCGGAGGTGACGAGCTTGGTGGGCGGGGTGCCGGCGCCGTTCAGGGCGTGCGACAGCGCCATGGAGAAGCAGCTGGAGTGCGCGGCGGCGATCAGCTCCTCGGGGCTGGTCTTGCCGCCTGCGTCCTGGGAGCGGGAGGCCCAGGTGACCGGCTGCGCCTCGATGGCACCGGAGGAGTCGAAGTTGACGACACCGTTGCCCTCGAGCAGGTTGCCTTCCCAGACCGTGTGTGCGGAGCGCGTGGTTGCCACGGTGAGTCCTTCCGAATGCGTGCAGTTGCGTGGGATCCCATCCGATCACATTCCGGCCCGTCGCACGCACAAAAGGGGCACCACCCGCCGGTGGTCAGGCGACCCGCTCCTGCTCGTCCTCCTCGGTCAGCGGCACCTGCGGCCCGTCCGTCTCCCGCAGCCAGCGGCGCAGCACCCGGTGGACCTGTTCGGCGCCGACCAGTTCGCAGCCCTCCTCGACGGGCTCGGAGAAGGCGAGCGGCGAGAGCAGGAACGGCCTCGACTGTGCCCCGCCCAGGCCCCCGTGCGAGCCGATCTGCTCCTCGAAGGCGAGGACCTCCCCGTCGGCCGGGTCGTGGAAGGAGTTGACCATGATGTCGGCGGTGTGCGGAAAGGAGTGCGTGCGCCGCACGGCGTCCGCCGCGCCCGGCCCGAAGACCTCCAATGGGCCCGGCGTCCCGTCGAGTTGATCAAGGGGGATCTCGGCGCCGTGGGCACCGAGCACCACCCCGCCGTGCTCCTCGCTGCGTACGAGCAGGAACCCGATGCCGGGGTGGTTGGCGAGGGTCGTCAGCAGCGCCGGATGGCGGGCGTCGATCTCCTCCTTGCTCATCCGGTGCGGCACGTCCGGGAACGACACCAGGCCGAGGTTGCCGGACGCCAGGACCAGCGGCTCGGAACGGCGGCCGGCGGGGTGGTGATGCTCCCCGCGCTCCTCGACGGGCCGCCGCAGCGCCGCCCGCACGGCCGCCCGGGCCTCGGCGCCACTGTGGGTGCGGCGCACCTTGCGCGGCACGGGCAGCCCGCAGCCGGCCCGCACCAGCTCGCCGAGACCGAGCCCGTAGCGGGCCCGGAAGGTCTCGCCGGGGCTCTGCCCGTGGTCCGAGAGCACGACGATCCGGTACGGCCGCGGCGCGTGCTCGGCGACGTTCGCGATCAGCGCCAGCGCCCGGTCGAGGCGCTGGAGGACCTTCTCGGCGTCGCGGCTGCGGGGCCCCGAGTGGTGGGCGACCTCGTCGTAGGCCACCAGGTCGGCGTAGACGGCGGTGCGGCCGGCGAACAGGTCGCCCATCACCGCGGCGACCACGACGTCCCGTTCGACGACGGTCGCGAAGGCCCGGACGAAGGGGTAGAGGCCGCCGCGGGACACGCGGGGCCGCTGCTTCCTGATCCGGGCCCGGGTGGACTGGCCGAGCTCGCGGCCGACCTCGGCGACGAAGGACATCGCCGTGCGCACCGCGTTGGCCGGGTCGCAGAAGTACGCGAAGTAGCCCGCCCTGGACCGGTTCTCCCGGCCCCGGCGGCGGGTGGCGATGGACAGCACCAGGGCCTGTTCGTCGGCGCCCCCGCTGAAGAGGTTGCCGCGGCTGGCGCCGTCGAGGGTGAGCAGGCCTCCGTCGCCGGTGAACTCGACGGCGCGGCGCTGCAGTTCGGCGGCGCTGGTCGGACGGTTGCAGACCATGACCTCGCCGCGGTCCTTGTCGTACCAGCGGAAGGCGGGGACGTCGTGGTTGGTGCCGTGCAGGATGCCGAGCTGGCTGGCGCCGGTCTGGCTGGACCAGTCGGTGCGCCAGGGGGCGAGCCGGTGGGTGCCGCCGAGCCACGAGGCGACGGTGGGCATGAGCCCCTTGCCGACGGCGTCCAGCAGGACGTCGTGGCCGACGCCGTCGAGTTGCAGGAAGACGGTGCCGGGGGCGGTCGGGCTGGGCGGGCCGTGTCCGCGGCGGCGGTCGGCGAGGCGGTACAGGCGGCGGCGGTAGGCGTCGTCGTCGCGCACGGCGAGGGCGCCGCCGGTGGCGGAGGCGACGGCGGACATCACGGCGGCGACGACCACGGCGGTCTCGGGGGCCGCCTCGGCGCTGGAGGCCGGGTTGAGACGCAGGGCGACCAGCAGCAGGGAGCCGTTCAGGACGAAGACGAGCAGGCCCAGCACCAGGGCGGGCACGAGCAGCAGCAGCCGTACGAGCAGGGGCCACACGAGGGCCGACAGCACACCGAAGGCGCCGGCGCCGAACGCGGCGGTGACGGCGATGTGAGTGGCGGACTCGCCGTCGGCGGACTGGAGGCGGAAGTCCGGCAGGATACCGGCCAGCACGAGCATGGTGACCGTGGAGACCGCCCACACCGTGACGCTCCGCCCCAGCTGGCTGACGATCCGCCGCCAACGCCCGCTCAGCACGCCCGGTACACCTCACGTCCCGGCCCGTCGCCGTCGCGGGGCCGCCTGCGCCAAGACTGTCATACCAGCGCACCGGGCCGGATCCCGGTCAGCGCCCGTCGTACCCCGCCGTCGGCATCGACAGCCGTCGGTGCACGCGGGCCTTCATCTGGGCGTCGTAGCGCGGTTCCGCCGAGCCCACCGTCTCCACCCGGACCCCGCGCCTGGCGCACTCCGCGGCGAACTCCTCCACGGACGACAGCGCGCTCTCCAGAACCCGTCGGCTGGGCGCCACGAACAGGTCGACCCCGGGCCGGACGCCGTCCCACAGGATGCAGTGGTCGGCCCGCAGCCCTCGCACCAGCAGCTCCCGGGCGACGATGTACCCCCGCTCCGCGGCCCACCGCGCGCACATCGCGTGCTGACTGCGGGAGTCCACCAGGAAGGGATCGGCGTCCAGCTCCTCGAGCGGCGTCAGACTCGCGATCGCTGTCACGCGCACGCGCGTCGGTCCCATGGCGTCCCCCTCACCTCCGGGTTTCGCCGCCGACCCTACTCCAGCCCGTAGGCTTCGGGGAGTCGCACGAAGGAGGCAAAGAGGTGCCGGTGGAGGTCACCTGGTGGGGTCACGCCACCTGCACGCTCCGGGATTCGGACGTCCGTTTGCTGACCGACCCCCTGTTCGCCCGCCGCCTCGCCCATCTGCGTCGCCGCCGGGGCGCCGTACCGCCCCCGGTCGCCTGGCGGGCAGACGTCGCCCTGGTGTCCCATCTGCACGCCGACCACCTGCACGTTCCCTCCCTGGAGCGGCTGGCGCCGGGCACCCGTCTGCTGGTGCCCCGGGGTGCGCGCCGGGCGGTGCCGGGCCTGCGCCGGCTCACCCACCTCACGGTGACGGAGGTGGCGCCGGGGGATGTGACACCGGTCGGTGACCTGGTCGTACGGGCCGTGTCCGCGCGGCACGACGGGCGGCGGCTGCCGGTCGGGCCGCACCGCTCCCCCGCGCTCGGGTACGTCGTCGAGGGCGAGGCGCGGACGTACTTCGCCGGGGACACCGGGCTGTTCGACGGCATGGCCGAGGAGGTCGGGCCGGTCGACGCGGCACTGCTGCCGGTCGGCGGCTGGGGGCCCCACCTCGGCGAGGGGCACCTCGACGCGGGGCGGGCGGCGCAGGCGCTGGCCCGGCTGGGGTCGCGCAGCGCGGTGCCGGTGCACTACGGCACGTACTGGCCGATCGGAATGGACGCCGTGCGCCCCCATGAATTCCATGCGCCCGGCGAGGAGTTCGTGCGCCTGGCCGCCGAGGTGGCCCCGTCGGCCGCGGTGCACCGGCTCGGGCACGGGGAGAGTGTGCGGCTGGAGGTCGCCCGGTGATACAGCTGGCCGTCACCGCGACGACCCTGCCCACCGAGTCCACGCAGCAGGCGCTCGGATATCCGTCCCTCTTCCTGCTCGTGCTGTTCGGGGCGCTCGTGCCGGTGATACCCACCGGGGCGCTGGTGAGTACGGCGGCCGTGGTGGCCTTTCACGAGACCGCGCCGTTCTCGATGCTGCTGGTGTTCGTGACAGCGTCGGTGGCGGCGTTCCTGGGGGACGCGGCGCTGTACTGGCTGGGGCGGCGCGGGATGAAGTCGAAGAACGGGTCGCGGTGGCTGGAGGCGATCCGCTCGCGCGCGCCGGAGGAACGGCTCGCGCAGGCGCAGTCGAAGCTGGCCGAGCACGGCATCGCGGTGCTGGTGCTGTCCCGGCTGGTGCCGGCCGGGCGGATCCCGGTGATGCTGGCGTGTCTGCTGGCGAAGTGGCCGATGCGGCGGTTCTCCCGGGGGAACCTGCCGGCCTGTCTGGCGTGGGCGGCCACCTACCAGGTGATCGGGATCCTGGGCGGGTCGCTGTTCCGGGAGCCGTGGGAGGGCGTGGTGGCGGCGATCACGCTGACCGTCCTGATCAGCGCGACCCCCGGCCTGTGGCGGAGACTGCGCCGCACGATCACCGCCTAGAGCGCTGTCCCCGCTCCCGGCTGTTCCAGCACTCTGGAGCCTCCGACCGGCAGGTCCCAGAGGTTCTCCCGGTCCAGGCCCGCCTGCTCCCAGGCCGCGCGCACGCGGGTGAGCGGTTCGAGGACCGGCTCCGCCGACAGGACGAACGTGCCCCAGTGCATCGGCGCCATCCTGCGCGCGCCCAGGTCCTGGGCCGCGCGGACCGCCTCCTCCGGGTCGCAGTGGACGTCGCTGAGCCACCAGCGGGGGTCGTAGGCGCCGATGGGCAGGAGCGCGAGGTCGATGCCGGGGTAGCGCCGGCCGATGCGGGAGAACCAGTGGCCGTAGCCCGTGTCGCCGGCGAAGTAGACGCGGCCGCCCCCGGGGGCCGTGAGGACCCAGCCGCCCCAGAGGCTGTGGCAGGTGTCCGTCAGGGTGCGCTTGGACCAGTGGTGGGCGGGGACGAAGTCGAAGCGGACGCCGTCCAGTTCGGCCGCCTCCCACCAGTCGAGTTCGGTGACGGCGGTGAAGCGGCGGCGGTGGAACCAGCGGGCGAGGCCCGCGGGTGCGAACACCGGGGTGTCGCGCGGGAGTCGGCGCAGGGTGGGGGCGTCCAGGTGGTCGTAGTGGTTGTGGCTGATGACGACCGCGTCGACGGGTGGAAGGGACTCCCAGGGGACCCCGACGGGGGTGATGCGGGCCGGGGTGCCGAGGATGCGGCGGGACCATACCGGGTCGGTGAGGACGGTCAGGCCCCCGATCCGGACGATCCAACTGGCGTGCCCCGCCCAGGAGACGGCGATCGTGCGGGCGTCGACGCGGGGCAGCGGGGCGGCCGCGAAGGGGAGCCGGGGGATGTCGGCCAGGCCCTCGCGGCCGGGGCGGACGGAGCCCTCACGGGCGAAGCGGGCCATGGCCTTCAGGCCCGGCAGAGGTGCGGTGAGGCGGTCGTGGAAGGTCCGCGGCCACACCCGGCGCTCGCCCAGCGGGCGGGGTTCGGCGAGCGGCGGGAACGGCGGCGCGAGCGGGGACAGGGGCGCGGTGGACGCCGGTTCGTCGGCTTCCCGGGTGGTCGTGGTGGAGGTCGACTCGGACTGCTGCGTCATCGAGGAGGCTCCCATCGCTGAGCGTCGTCGCGAAGGTCGTCGAAGACCGACGTCACTGTGTTCAACGCGCGTTGCACGTGTGGCAGTTCCAACGGCGTGGGTGAGCTGAGACATTCCGCGCGTTCCTCGTCCGTGCCGCCCAGCAACGGGCCGGTCGACAACCGCACGCGCAGGGCGCCGAGTTCGTCGCCGAAGCGGTGGCCTCCGGGGGCGGGCATGCCCAGGCGGGCGGCGAGGAAGTCCTCCAGTTCCTGCGCGTCGCCCACGCCATGCGGGGCGAGGGCGGAGCGCAACGGGCCGAGGTCGGCGTAGAGGTGGCGGCCGGCCTGCGGGGGGCGGGCCAGGGCGCCCGCAGCGACGACGGCGGCGTGCGCGGCGGCGGCCACGAGCGCGTGCAGCCGGACGGTGGCGGCCACGCGCGCGGTGACCGGCTCGGGCTCCCCCAGCGCGTACGCGGCCGGGGCGGCGACGGGTCCGGCGATACGGGCGCCCATGGCGGTGAGGACGTCGAGCACACGCGCGTGGAGGTCGTGGCCGTCCTCGCCCGCCGGGAAGCGGGCCACCGCTGCGGGCCAGCCGGGCGGCAGCAGCGCGCCGGCCAGGTCGGTGACGACGGTGACCCGGTCGGGGAGCATCTCGGCGGGGCTGAGCAGCACGGTGTCGTGCGGGGCGTGCAGGGTGTCCCGCCAGGTCTCGTCGCTGACCAGGTGCAGGCCTTCGCCCGCGGCGGCCTCCACGCACGCGTGCAGCGCCTCGGGCGGGGCGACGGTGGCCGTGGGGTCGTCGGCGACGGACAGCACCAGCAGTCGCGGGTCACCGCCCTCGGTGCGCACCCTGCGGACGGTCTCCAGCAGCGCGTACGGGTCCGGGACGCCGCCGCTCTCGGCGGGCGTGGCGACATGGAAGACGGGTCTTCCCAACAGGCGTGCGTACGGCGTCCACCAGGCCGCGCAGGGCCGGGGCACCAGGACGTCGCCGCCGAGCGCGGCGGTCAGGGCGAGCAGCAGCGCGGGGGCGCCGGGGCCGGCGGCCACGCGGTCGGGGGCGGCGGCGAGGCCGCGGCGCCCCCAGTAGCCGCAGGCGGCCTCGATCAGCGCCGGCCCGCCGCCGACGGGCTCGGCGTCGGCGCGGGCCGCGGACGCGGCGAGGACGGCGGCGAGTTCGGGCAGTACGAGCAGGCCGTCCTCGGGAAGGGGCGGCCCGTAGCGGACGGGGCCGTGGCCTTCCGGGTCCGTCCGCGGCATCCCTACCTCCGTTGTGGACTGCTTGCGCCGGTGCCGTCCGCTCCCCGGTGCGCACGGGGCGAGGTGTGGCCCTGTGCTTCGAGTACCCACCGGGGCGCCGCCCCAAGGGGATCCGCCGGGTTGCGCCCGTCACACGCGCGGTCCGGGTCAGCGGCCGGTGAGGGAACCGCGCTGCTGCCACAGCCGGTAGGCGGTGGCGCCCAGCGCGCCGGCGATGAGGAGGCCGCCGGCGACAAGGGCGGGCACCGAGTCGGTGAAGGTGCCGCCCTCGCCCGCCTGGACGCCGTGCGGGACCGTCGGGACGGGGCAGGAGTCGGCCTTGGACTCCCCGCACGCGTGGCTGTCACCGCCCCCGGGTCGGGTGTCGCCGCCGGGCCGGGTGTCCTCGCCGGGCCGGGTGCCGGTGCCGGCCGTGTGGTCCACCTGGAACTTGGCGCTCCACGGCTTGGCCTGTCCGCCGGGTTTCGCCGGGCAGGTGCCGTCGACGGTCCACGGGGCATTCGGGGGCGCCGCGTCCAGGCTGTCGGCGCCGAGGTCGCCGTCGGAGGCGATGCGGGCGGTGCCTCGGTAGGCGGCGGGCGCGGACCCCGCGTCGTTGCCGGGGACGCGTTGCAGTTGGACCGTGCCCTCGTCGAAGGCCTGCGAGGTGGCGTTCAGGGTCTGCGGGGCCGGGCCGCCGGTGGACTCGCAGGTGACCGACACGGTGACGCTGCCGCCGGGTGAGCCGGTGGCCGGGCTGACCTCCGCGCCCGGGTCCGCGAAGGCGGCCGAGGCGGCGAAGCCGACCGCGGCACTGGCCAGGGCCGCGGCGGACAGGACACGGGCGGTGCTGCTCATGGGGTGGGCTCCTTCGAGCGACGACTGCGGGCGGGGCACGGTGGCCATGCCTCGCAGTCATCACAGCCCGCCGCCCGTGAAGGCGCGCGCGGCCGGACCCCATTCGCGGGACAGCGGGGGTCCGACCGGGTGACACGACGGTCGGCCGGTCAAGGAGCTTCCGGCTGGTCGGCCTCGCTAGTCGGTCTCGCGCAGGACCTGTTCCCGTACGCGGCTGCAGCAGCGGCTGATCAGGCGGGAGACGTGCATCTGGGAGATGCCGAGCTGCTCGGCGATACGGCTCTGCGTCATGTCGCCGAAGAACCGCATGTAGAGGATGGCCCGCTCGCGCTCGGGCAGGGCGGCCAGCCGGGGGGCGACCGCCTCCCGGTCCACGACGGTGTCGAGGGCCGGGTCGACCGAGCCGAGCGCGTCGCTCAGGGAGTAGCCGTCCTCGCTGCCCGGCAGGTCGGCGTCGAGCGAGAGGGCGCTGAAGGACTCGAGCGCCTCCAGGCCGGCCCGCACGTCCTCCTCGCTCATGCCCGCGTGCTCGGCGATCTCGGCGACGGTGGGCCTGCGGCCGGAGATGGTCTGGGAGAGGTCCTGGGTGGCGAACCGGACGCGGTTGCGCAGGTCCTGGACCCGGCGCGGCACGTGCAGGGTCCACATGTGGTCGCGGAAGTGCCGCTTGATCTCGCCGGTGATGGTGGGCACGGCGTAGCTCTCGAACGCGTTTCCGCGCGCGGGGTCGTAGCGGTCGACGGCCTTGACCAGGCCGAGGGCCGCGACCTGGCGCAGGTCCTCGTAGCTCTCGCCGCGGCTGCGGAAACGGCCCGCGAGCCGTTCGGCCATCGGCAGCCAGGCCTCGACGACCCGCTCGCGCAGGGCGTCACGGCGCGGGCCGGGCGGCAGCGAGGCGAGTTCGCGGAAGGCCTCGGCGGTGTCGGGTGCGTCGTCGTGCGGGTGGTGCTTCGCGCTCACTCGGGTGGGCATGGTGCGTCGCAACTCCCTAGATGGTGCTCTGGGTTGGACGGTCACCGTGGGGGTGGGGCCGCGTGTCGTGGACAGGCGCGGTCGGGGCGGTTGCCGTGCCGCTCCCACGGACGTGCCTCCTGTCCGAAGCACTGGAAGTGCGCCTGCCCCCCGCCCCGGACGGCAAACACCGCGCATGTTTTCCACCGGCCGGTGGGGTGACTCGGCCGCAGAGGACTGCTGCCCGTTCACATCACGGCCCGGGAGGTTGCGCACATGAGCACCAAGGTCTCCGACCACATTCTGCAGAGGCTGCGCGAATGGGGGGTGGACCACGTCTTCGGCTATCCCGGCGACGGCATCAACGGCCTGCTCGCCGCCTGGGGACGGGCCGAGAACAAGCCCCGGTTCGTCCAGGCGCGGCACGAGGAGATGGCCGCGTTCCAGGCGGTCGGCTACGCCAAGTTCAGCGGCCGTCTCGGAGTGTGCGCGGCGACCTCGGGCCCCGGTGCGATCCACCTGCTCAACGGCCTGTACGACGCCAAGCTGGACCATGTGCCGGTGCTGGCGATCGTCGGCCAGACGCACCGCACGGCGATGGGCGGCTCCTACCAGCAGGAGGTAGACCTGCACACGCTCTTCAAGGACGTCGCCTCGGACTTCATCGAGACGGTGACGGTCCCCGAGCAGTTGCCGAACGTCATCGACCGCGCGATCCGCACCGCGTACGCGCGCCGCTCCCCCACCGCGATCATCATCCCCGGCGACGTGCAGGAGCTCGACTACTCCGCTCCCACGCACGAGTTCAAGATGGTGCCCTCCAGCCTGGACCGCAGCTCCTGGACGGCTGTTCCGTCCCAGGAGTCGGTGCGTCGGGCGGCGGAGATCCTCAACTCCGGTGACAAGGTGGCCATCCTGGTCGGCCAGGGCGCGGCGGGCGCCCGCGCCGAGGTCGAGCAGATCGCCGAACTGCTCGGCGCCGGTGTGGCGAAGGCACTGCTCGGCAAGGACGTCCTGAGCGACGAACTCCCGTACGTCACCGGCTCGATCGGCCTGCTGGGCACCCGCGCGTCGTACGAGCTGATGCGGGACTGCGACACCCTGCTGACCATCGGATCGTCCTTCCCGTACACGCAGTTCCTGCCGGAGTTCGGCAAGGCGCGCGGGGTGCAGATCGACATCGACCCGCACATGGTCGGGATGCGCTACCCGTACGAGGTGAACCTCGTCGGAGACGCCAAGGCGACGCTGGAGCGGCTGATCCCGCTGATCGAGGACGGCCGCGGGCGCGAGTGGTACGACACGGTCTGCGCCAACGTCACGCGCTGGCGCGAGGTGATGGAGCGGCGGGCACTGCTGTCGGCGGACCCGATCAACCCGGAGTACGTCGCCCACGCGCTCGACCCGCTGCTGCCGGGCGACGCGATCGTCACCTCCGACTCGGGCTCGACGGCCAACTGGTACGCGCGGCACCTGACGATGCGGGACCGGATGCGCGGCTCGCTCTCCGGCACGCTCGCGACGATGGGTCCCGGGGTGCCGTACGCGATCGGCGCGAAGTTCGCGCACCCCGACCGGCCGGCGATCGCCCTGGTCGGGGACGGGGCGATGCAGATGAACGGCATGGCGGAGCTGATCACGGCCGCCAAGTACCGGGACCTGTGGGAGGACCCACGGCTGATCGTCGCCGTCTGGAACAACCACGACCTCAATCAGGTGACGTGGGAGATGCGGGCCATGGAGGGCGCCCCGTCCTTCCTGCCCTCGCAGGAGATCCCGGACGTGCAGTACGCCGCGTTCGCCCGCTCGCTCGGCCTGACCGGCATCAGGGTGGAGAAGCCGGAGGACGTCGAGGCGGCCTGGCGGGCCGGCCTGGAGGCGGACGGTCCCGCGGTCCTCGAGTTCCTCACCGACCCGGCGGTGCCGCCGATCCCGCCGCACGCGACCTGGGAGCAGATGGAGGCGACGGCCGCCGCGATCCTCAAGGGCGACGCGGACCGCTCGTCCATGGTCAAGCAGGGGTTCAAGGCGAAGGTGCAGGAGTTCCTGCCGGGCGGCAAGGAGAAGTAGCCGACGCGGGGCCGACGGCCCGGGCCGGGTCCGAGCAGCGGATCACGGCCTCGGGCCGGCCACCGATGTCGTCGCGCCCAGGGGGTCGGCGAGGGCGTCCTCGCCGGGGTCGGCCTGCTTCGTCGGCAGCAGCAGTTCCTCGTAGCGCCCCAGTGCCAGCAGCACGCCGAGCATGAGTATCGGGATGATCACGGCGAGCAGTGGCATGGCCGGTTTCCCTCCCCGGGAGTGGGCGTGGGGGGCGTGAGCCGGGTCTCCCGGTGTTCGCGGCGCAAACCCCGTGTCGGCCTCCGGTCTCCGGGTACGCGGTGCCCACCCCGAAGATCTGGAGGGAGTCATGCAGCGAGGAAGTGACCGGCTGAGCGTCCACCGCGACGAGGAGATGAAGCACGAACTCCAAGGTCTACTGCGATCCGGGCACCCGACGCGGACCGAGGAATGGCACGACCCCGAACCCACCGCCGACGACGATCCGGAGGTCGCGGGCGGCCCCGTCGCCCCGGGACGCTCCACCGCGTCGCTGGCGACGGTCCGCACGGAACTGGCCCGCCACCTGAACCGCCACACGTTCCCGGCGGGCCCCCGCGAACTGACCACAGCGCTGCGGCGCGCCTACGCCCCCGACGCGCTGACCGAGGCCGTCGAGCACCTTCCCCGTTCGAGCCGCTACACCACGCTCCAGCACCTCGCCGAGGCACTGGTGGAAGCGGGACGCGGACGGCCGGGGTAGGCATGCGCCCCGCGCCCGCGGGTACTGCGGGCGGCGTCAGGCCGATGACGGCCGGGAAACGGAGGAAGGCCCACTGTGATGGCTGAATTCGTCAGGGAGGTCATGACGCCGGGGGTGGTCGCCGTCCGTCCGGACGCGTCACTCGTCGAGGCGGCGCAGCTGATGCGCTCGCAGGGCATCGGCGACGTGCTGGTCGCGGACGGTCAACAGGTCGTCGGCGTGCTCACCGACCGTGACATCACGGTCCGGGCTGTCGCGGAGGGCACCGATCCGCTGACGGTGAGCGCCCGGTCCGTGTGCACACCGGACCCGGTGATGGTGAGCCCCGACGACCCTGTCCAGGCGGCCGTCGCCCTGATGCGGGCCCATGCGGTGCGCCGGCTGCCGGTCGTCGAGAACGGGCTGCCCGTCGGGGTGGTGAGCCTCGGTGACCTGGCCGAGGCCGAGGATCCGGACTCGGTGCTGGCCGAGATCAGCCGGGCCGAGCCCGGCGACGGGGGCGCCCGGTGACTCACGACCAGGCCGCCCGGATCAACGCGAGCACCCGCACGGTCGACGTCGGCGACGTGACCACCCGCTATCTCCTCTACGGGCTGCTGCCCGGCTGGTTCGTGCCCGGTCTCGCCGACTGGGTGATGCACCGGCGCACGCGCATCGAGGACACGGCGGGCACCAAGGAGTCGCTGATCCACTCTCTGATGATGGCCGAGGTCGGCATTCCCATCGCTCTGACCCTGCGCTACGAGGTCAACCCCCTGCTCCTGACGGTGCAGTTGGGGGGCGCCGCGGTGCACGAGGCGACCGCGCTGTGGGACGTGCACACGGCCGTCGACAGCGACCGCGAGGTCAAGCCGGTCGAGCAGCACATCCACAGCTTCCTGGAGTCGCTGCCCTTCGCAGCGCTGGCCGCGCTGATGTGCCTGCACGCCGACCAGGTGAGGTCCCTGCTGCCCGGGGGACGTGGCGCCCCGGACGCCTGGCGGCTCGTACCGCGCCGCAGGCCGCTGTCCCCCGGCTATCTGGCGGGCATCGCGGCAGCCATCGGCACCTGTGTGGTGCTGCCGTACGGCGAGGAGCTGCTGCGCTGCGTGCGCGCGGGCCGCCGTAACCGCAAACGCGCCTCGGATCGAGCGAAGTGGCGCGCGAGGAAAGGACGTTGAACATCATGCGTATCGCATTCCTGACCGCCCCCGAGGGCGTCGAGCAGATCGAGCTGACCGATCCCTGGCAGGCGGCGAAGGACGCCGGCCACGAACCCGTGCTGGTGTCGACGAAGTCCGGCGAGATCCAGGCCTTCAACCACCTCGACAAGGCGGACACCTTCCCCGTGGACGAGGTCGTCGGCGAGACGTCGGCGAACTCCTTCGGCGCGCTGGTGCTGCCGGGCGGGGTGGCCAACCCGGACTTCCTGCGGATGGACGACAAGGCCGTCTCTTTCGTGCGGGACTTCTTCGAGCAGGGCCGCCCGGTGGCGGCGATCTGCCACGCCCCGTGGACGCTGGTCGAGGCGGACCTCGTGCGCGGCCGCACCCTGACCTCCTGGCCGAGCCTGCAGACCGACATCCGCAACGCGGGCGGCACCTGGGTCGACGAGCAGGTCAAGATCGACGACAACGGCACCAACAAGCTGGTCACCAGCCGCAAGCCGGACGATCTCAAGGCGTTCTGCGAGGCGTTCCTGCACGTCTTCTCCGAGGGGGCCGGCTGATGGGTGCCCCGTCCGAGGACCGCAAGCAGCACCAGCGCGAGGCCTTCCACGCGGACGACCCGGCCGCCGGTCCGCTCACCACCGACCAGGGCGTGGAGGTGGACCACACCGACGACTCGCTGGGCGCGGGCGAGCGCGGGCCGACGTTGATGGAGGACTTCCACTTCCGGGAGAAGCTCACCCGCTTCGACCACGAGCGGATCCCGGAACGGGTGGTGCACGCGCGGGGCGCCGGCGCGTACGGCTACTTCGAACCGTACGAGTCCTGCGCGGAGTTCACCCGCGCGGCGTTCCTGCAGGACCCGTCGGTTCGCACGCCGGTGTTCGTGCGGTTCTCGACGGTGCAGGGGCCGAAGGGCTCGGCGGACACGGTGCGGGACGTGCGCGGCTTCGCGACCAAGTTCTACACCTCGGAGGGCAATTACGACCTGGTCGGGAACAACTTCCCGGTCTTCTTCATCCAGGACGGCATCAAGTTCCCCGACTTCGTGCACGCGGTGAAGCCCGAGCCGCACAACGACATCCCGACCGGCGCCTCCGCGCACGACACCCTGTGGGACTTCGTGTCCCTGCAGCCGGAGACCCTGCACGCGATCATGTGGCTGATGTCGGACCGGGCGATCCCGCGCAGCTACCGCATGATGCAGGGCTTCGGCGTGCACACCTTCCGGTTCGTGAACGCCGAGGGGCGCGGCACGTTCGTGAAGTTCCACTGGAAGCCGAAGCTGGGCGTGCACTCGCTGGTGTGGGACGAGGCGCAGGAGTGCCAGGGCCGTGACCCGGACTTCAACCGGCGCGACCTGTGGGACGCGATCGAGGCCGGCGAGTACCCGGAGTGGGAACTGGGCGTCCAACTGGTGCCGGAGGAGGACGAGTTCGCCTTCGACTTCGACCTGCTGGACGCCACGAAGATCATCCCGGAGGAACAGGTGCCGGTGCGGCCGATCGGCCGGATGGTGCTCGACCGCAACCCGGAGAATTTCTTCGCCGAGACCGAGCAGGTCGCCTTCCACACCGGCAACGTCGTCCCCGGCATCGACTTCACCAACGACCCGCTGCTGCAGGCCCGCAACTTCTCCTACCTGGACACGCAGTTGATCCGGCTGGGCGGCCCCAACTTCACGCAGATCCCGGTCAACCGGCCCGTCGCGCCGGTCCGCAACAACCAGCGCGACGGCTACCACCAGGGCTCCATCCACCGGGGCACGAACTACTTCCCGAACTCGCTCGGCGGCGGCTGCCCGGCCCACGCGGGCGTCGACGGCCACGCCTACACGCACTATGCCGAGCGGGTGGACGGCGCCAAGATCCGGCAGCGCAGCGAAAGCTTCAAGGACCACTACAGCCAGGCCGCGCTGTTCTTCCACAGCATGACCGACTGGGAGAAGCAGCACATCGTCGAGGCGTACCGGTTCGAGCTGGGCAAGGTTCAGGCGGTGACGGTACGGGCCCGTACGGTCGAGCAACTTGCCAAGGTGGACGGCGAGTTGGCGGCCGCGGTGGCCCGGGGTGTCGGCGTGCCGGAGCCGGCCGCGCAGGAGACGCCGTACAAGCAGGAGTCCCCGGCTCTCAGCCTTGAGGCGCTGCGCGGCGACGGCTCGATCCGCACCCGGCAGATCGCGGTACTGGTCACCGACGGCGTCGACGCCGGGCAGGTGACCGCCGTACGGGAGGTGCTGGCCGCCGAGGGCGCGATCGTCGAGGCGCTGGCCCCGGCCGACGGCACGGTCAAGGGCGCCGACGGGGAGACGTACGCCGTCGACCGGGCGCTGCCCACCGTCGCCTCCGTGCTGTACGACGCCGTGCTGGTGCCCGGCGGGCCCACCGGGAGGCCGCCGGTGGCCGAGGACCCGGACGCTCTGCGCTTCGTGCGGAGCGCCTATCTGCACGGCAAGCCGGTGGGCGCGCTCGGCTCCGGTGTGGAGGTGCTGTCGGTGCTCCAGCCGCAGGGCGTCGAGCTGTCCACCGGCGCGCGGGGGGTGATCGCCGACCAGGGCGTGGTGACGGACGCGTCACCGGGCCCGGCCACCGCCGAGTTCGCACAGGCGTTCGTCACAGCGATCGCGGCACACCGGCACTGGGACCGGCCGCCGGTGCGCCACTGAGCTGCGCCGTCACGAGCGGCGATCAGGAGCGGGGAGTCACCGACTCCCCGCTCTGGCGTTCCCGGGCGCCTTCGCGGGTGCGGCCCGCGGCCACCATGCGCTGGGGGTTGCGGCGCAGGTACTCCCCCTCCAGCTCGGCCATGCGGTCGTTGTGGGCCCTGAGCGCACCGCTCGAGCCGTACAGCAGCGTGTCGTGGCGCGTGCGGTGGATCGTCTCCAGCTCCTTCATGAGCTGCTGGTCGTCCAGCCTGCTGGCGTCGACTCCGGTCATGGTGGTGATCCGCTCGTCGTGTTCGTCCATGCGGTCCGGGTACCCGCCCGGCAGCAACAACCCCGAGCGGCAACCGGGAGGGAGCCATGGATCTCGCCTTTCTGCATCCACTCTACGAACATCCGGGGCCCTGGGCCTCCGTGTACGTCGGTACTTCACGACATACCGAGGACACGCCCCACGAACGCCACCTGACGGCCGTGGCGCTCGCCCGGGACCTGGACCGGCAGGGCGCCGACGAGGCCACCTGCCGGACCGTGCGCGAAGCCCTGGACGAGCTGCGGCACTCCTCCGAGCCGAACGGCCGGGCCCTGTTCGCCCGCGCCGGCGAGGTGGTCCTCGACCCTCCGCTGACCCGTCCCCCGAACCGTGACAGCGCCCTCTGGGCGCCGCTGCCGCACGCGGCGCCGCTGCTGGAGCTGGCCGGGGAGGACCCGGTCTGCGCGGTGGCGTACATCGACCGCACGGGCGCCCGTTTCGAGCTGCGCAGCGCACTGGGCAGCCAGGACGCCGGCTCGGTCACCGGGCGGCAGTGGCCCGTGCACCGTACGAGCACCGTCGACTGGTCGGAGCGGCACTTCCAGCTCAAGGTGGAGAACACCTGGGAGCGCAACGCGGCGGAGATCGCCGAGGCCCTGGCCGCCTGCCAGGAGGACACCGGAGCCGACCTGCTGATCCTCGTGGGGGACGACCGGGAGCGTCGGTCCGTCCACGAACGGCTGCCCGCGCATTTGAGGGAGCTGGCCGTCGAGGCCCCACACGGCACCGGCAGCAGGCTGCTGGACGAGGACGTCGAGCAGGCCCGCGCCGATCACGTACGCCGGCGCGCCGAGCGCGAGCTGGAACGGTTCCTGGCGGCCCGCGAACCGGACGGCGAGGGCCGCGCCGCGGCCGTGGAGGGCGTGCCCGCACTGGTCGAGGCCGCCCGTGAGCACCGCATCGACGAGTTGCTGATCCACCCGGAGGGCCCTGACGCCCACCGTGAGGTCTGGATCGGCGAGGACCCGGACCAGCTGGCGGTGCGCCGCACCGACCTCAAGATCCTCGGCGAACAGCACTCCTGGTCCGCCCGCGCGGACGACGCGCTGATCAGGTCGGCGGTGGCCACCGGGGCCCCGGCGCTCTCGGTGACACCTGCGGCCCAGGAGCGGGAAGTCCCGGTCGGCGGCCTGGGAGCGCTGCTGCGGTGGACGTGAGCGCGCTCAGCGCGCCCGTTCCACCCGCCGCTCGTCCCAGACCGCTTCCGGGGTCTCGCGGACCCGCCCGTCGCTGCCGAAGACCAGGTACCGGTCGAAGGAACGGGCGAACCAGCGGTCGTGCGTGACCGCCAGCACCGTGCCGTCGAAGGCCTCCAGTCCCTCCTGGAGCGCCTCGGCGGACTCCAGGTCGAGGTTGTCGGTCGGCTCGTCCAGGAGCAGGGCCGTGACGCCCTGCAACTCCAGCAGCAGGATCTGGAAGCGCGCCTGCTGGCCGCCGGAGAGCCGGTCGAAGGTCTGTTCGGCCTGGTTGGTCAGCTCGTAGCGGCGCAGCCGGGACATCGCAGCGCCGCGGTCCTGGGCGTGCTCCTGCCAGAGGATGTCGAGCAGGGTGCGCCCCTGGAGCTCGGGGTGGGCGTGGGTCTGCGCGAAGTGTCCGGGCACCACCCGGGCCCCGAGCTTCCACGCGCCCGTGTGCGCGACGTCGTCACCGGCCAGCAGCCGCAGGAAGTGCGACTTGCCGGAGCCGTTGGAGCCGAGGACGGCGACCCGTTCGCCGTAGAAGACCTCCAGGTCGAACGGTTTCATCAGGCCGGTGAGCTCGAGTTGCTCGCAGGTGACGGCACGTACGCCGGTACGGCCGCCCTTGAGCCGCATGGTGATGTCCTGCTCGCGCGGCGGCTCGGGCGGCGGGCCGGCCTCCTCGAACTTCCGCAGCCGGGTCTGCGCGGCCTGGTAACGGGACGACAGCTCGTGGCTGATGCTCGCCGCCTGACGGAGGCTGAGCACCAGTTTCTTCAGCTGGGCGTGCTTCTCGTCCCAGCGCCTGCGCAGCTCCTCGAACCGGGCGAAGCGTTCCCGCCGGGCCTCGTGGTACGTGGCGAAGCCTCCCCCGTGCACCCAGGCGTCGGCCCCCGCCGGGCCCGGCTCCACGGAGACGATCTTCTCCGCCGAGCGCGCGAGGAGTTCACGGTCGTGGGAGACGAAGAGCACCGTCTTGCGGGTCTCCTTCAGCCGTTCCTCCAGCCACCGCTTGCCCGGCACGTCGAGGTAGTTGTCCGGCTCGTCGAGCAGCAGCACCTCGTCCGTCCCCCGCAGCAGCGCCTCCAGCACGAGCCGCTTCTGCTCACCGCCGGACAGCGTGCGCACCTGCCGCCACTGCGCCTTCTCGTAGGGCACCCCGAGCGCGGCCGTGGTGCACATGTCCCACAGTGTCTCGGCCTCGTACCCGCGTGCCTCCGCCCAGTCGGCCAGGGCCTGCGCGTACCTGAGCTGGGCCGCCTCGTCGTCGACGGTCAGGATGCCGTGCTCGGCCTCGTCGACGGCCCTCGCGGCCTCACGGATGCGGGGCGGCGCGACCGACACGAGCAGATCGCGCACGGTGGTCTCGTCCCGTACGGATCCGACGAACTGCCGCATCACCCCGAGCCCGCCGCTGACGGTGACGGTGCCCCCGTGCGGCTTCAGCTCCCCGGAGATAAGCCGCAGCAGGGTCGTCTTCCCCGCCCCGTTGGGTCCGACCAGGGCCACGACGGCCCCTTCTCCCACCCGGAAGGACACATCGCCGAGCAACGCCCTCCCGTCGGGGAGGTAGTACTCCAGGTGCGCGGCTTCCACATGTCCCATGAGGCCGCATTCTGGGTGCCGTGAGCGACCCGGGGCAAACGCTTTGCGCTAGGGCCCTAGACCGGCTGCCCGGCAGGCCCGCCCTCCCCCGCGGGGACCACGACCGCTCCGGCCCACGACACGGCCCTCCAGCCGTCCGCGGGGGAGCCCTCGAGGATCACCACTCCGGTGTTCGCCAGGGGGCGCGCCGCGGCGAACGGCACGTCCACGTTGTCGGCGCGGGCGGCCGTCCACATCCGGATCGCCGCTCCGTGGCTGACCATGGCCACGGTCCCCGCCCCGCTGTCCGCCGCCTCCGCGACCACCGCGTCGTAGCGGGCCAGCGCCTCCGCTCCCGTCTCCCCGCCCGGCATGCGCAGACCCGTGTCACCGTCGGCCCAGGCGAACACCGTCTTCATGTACAGCGCGCCCTGCTCCGTGTCCCCCGGCAGCATCTCCAGGTCCCCCGCCGACAGCTCGCGGATCCCGTCACGCACCCGTACCCCCAGGCCCCGGGCGGCGGCCAGCGGCGCGGCGGTGAGCTGGGTGCGCACCAGCGTGGAGGCGTACAGAGCGCCGATGTCCTCGTCCGCCAGCGCCTCGGGCAGGGCCGCCGCCTGCCGCTCGCCGAGTGCGGTCAGTCCCGGCCCCGGCACCGCCGTGTCCAGCAGGAAGTCGACGTTGGTCGGGGTCTCGCCGTGGCGTATGAGGAGCAGACGCATACAGGGAGGGTAGCGGGACCCTCATGCCCGCCACGGCGCCGGCGGTGATCGGCAACCTTCTGACGATACGTCAGTCCACATAGTAAAACGTGGGTCTCATCATGCGACATGCGAGCGTACCGTGAATCGCGTACCGACAAGCCGTCGAACAGGGGAGATTCGTCATGTCGAAGCCGCAGGAGACCGCCGTCTACACGCACGGGCACCACGAGTCGGTGCTGCGCTCGCACACCTGGCGGACCGCCGCCAACTCCGCGGCCTACCTGCTCGGCTCACTGAAACCCCACATGCGGATCCTGGACGTCGGCTGCGGCCCGGGCACCATCACCGCGGACCTGGCGGCCCTGGTCCCCGACGGACACGTCACCGGTGTCGACCACGCTCCGGAGATCCTGGACCAGGCCCGGGCCACGGCCGCCGGACGCGGCCTGACCAACATCGACTTCGCGGTCGCGGACGTCCACGCCCTGGACTACCCGGACGACACGTTCTGCGTCGTCCACGCCCACCAGGTGCTCCAGCACGTCGGCGACCCGGTGCAGGCGCTGCGGGAGATGCGCCGGGTCACGAAGCCGGGCGGGTACATCGCCGTCCGCGACGGGGACTACGCGGCGATGACCTGGTACCCGGCGTCCCCCGGCCTGGACGACTGGCTGGACCTGTACCGGCGGGTGGCCCGGGCCAACGGCGGGGAGCCGGACGCCGGGCGCAGGCTCAAGTCCTGGGCGCTGCGGGCGGGTCTGACCGACATCACCGCCACCTCCGGCACCTGGACGTACTCCACGCCCGAGGAACGGGACTGGTGGAGCGGTCTGTGGGCGGACCGGACACTGGCCCCGGCGTACGCGGAGCGGGCCACCGGCGGCGGGCACGCCACCCCCGAGCAGTTGCGGGCCGTGTCGGACGCCTGGCGGGAGTGGGGCACCCAGGAGGACGGCTGGTTCGCCGTGCTCCATGGAGAGATTCTGTGCCGAAAGGACGTCTGATTCTCCATATCCTGGATACCCGGAGTGCAGGAGGTTCAGATTATGGTTGCCGTCCTGCTCGTACTGCTTCTGGCGCTGATCCTGTTCGGCGTGGGATTCGCAGTGAAACTGCTCTGGTGGGTCGCACTGGCGGTTCTGGTGCTGTGGCTGCTGGGATTCCTGGTGCGTGGCACGACCGCGGCCGGAGGCAGGGGCCGCTGGTACCGGTGGTGAGTGAGTAAGAGGAAAAGGCCCGGGGTTCTCATTCCCGGGGAAGCAGCGGTCCGAGCGGCCCGAGGTCCAGATTCAGGTCCTCGGGCCGCAGTCCGTACCGCTCGCGCAGTTCGGTCATGCGGTCGTCGAGGAGCATCAGCGTGAGGCCGATGCGCTCCTCCTGGTCCTCGCTGAGATCGCCCACGTCGAAACGGCGCAGCGCCTGGCGCTCCATGAGCTGGCGCAGCAGTTCGACGACGGTCAGGACCAGTTTGACCAGGTCCCGCTCGACGGTGTCGGGTTCCAGGTCCAGCCGGTTTCGGCGGGCGGTCACAACAGTTCCTCCCAGGGCGGGCGCACCTGCTCGTTGACCGAGCTGATCAGTGCGTTGAGATCGATGCGGACCAGGTCGACGTCCGCGATGCGCAGGGTGATGTCCCCCGTGATGACGACGCCGCCGGCGAGCAGCCGGTCGAGCAGGTCCACGAGGGCGATCTCCCGGCGTTCGATGACGGTCATGCTTCTTCTCCCGCGAAGGAATAGGCGGCCCAGGGCCCGGTGAGTTCCACCCGGATTCCCGGGCTGTCCATCGTCGTCTCGTCCTTCGTGCGGTCCACCAGTTCCACGAATTCCTCGGAATGGTCACGGGGCACGAGATAGGCCGCGTTGAGCACGTTGCGACCGGCCACCCCGGAAAGGGCGGGATTCTGCGGGGCGTGCAGCCGGGAATTCTCGGCGTACGCGGAGAGCGTGGCGTGCAGCCGGTTCGCGAATTCCTCCGTGCGCTGCCACAGATCCTCGTGCGAGCGCACCCGCGCGCGCCGCTGGCGCAGGTAGTCCCGGCCCGACGCGGGCTTCGGCGCGGGTGTCTCGCCGGTCTCCGGTCCGGTCTCGACGTACACCTTGACGCCCCACTCCACACGCCCCTGGAGCCGGTCGAGGGTGCGCCGGAAGTCGTCCTCGCGGGCCTCCAGCATCACCCGCACCCCGCTGTCGTCCCGGAAGACGGTGGCGAGCCTGAGCGGCAGCGGGGTGGTGACGACGGTCAGCGCGTCGATGACGCTCTGGTGGGCCCGCGCGGTCTCGGTGAGCCAGTCCAGGTCCTCCAGACGCCTGCGGAGCGGCTCCTCCGCGAAGTCCCGCTCCGGTACGTGGCTGACCACGGCGATCAGGCCGTGGTGGGTCAGCAGTCTGGGCGGATCGCCCGCCACACCCTTCAGCTGGGCCTGCAGCGGCGCGCTGAAGGGGTGGCAGACGGCGTAGACGTACCGCAGTCCGGTCATGGGGCCTCCTCCTGCGCGCGTTCCTCGGCGCGCTGTGCGCCGTCCAGCTCCAGGCGCTCCAGCCGTTCGCGCAACTCGGCGTTCTCCCGGGCGAGTTCGTTGTGGCGGGCGCGGGAGGAGAGGGCGGGGTCGGTCTCCCACCAGTCGATGCCCATCTCCTTCGCCTTGTCCACCGAGGCGACGATCAACCGGAGCTTGATGGTGAGGAGTTCGATGTCGAGGAGGTTGATCCGGATGTCACCGGCGATCACGATGCCCTTGTCGAGCACACGCTCCAGGATGTCGGCAAGGTTGGCGCCCGAACCCTGTCCGTAGGGTTCGGGCATCCGGCCGGCCATGGTCATCGACGGCTCCCGCCGCCGGCGTACTCGGGCTCTTCCTCGTACTCCGGCTCTTCCTCCTCCTCGTACTCGCCCTCGGCCTCCTCCTCGTCCTCCTCGGGCTCCTCTTCCTCTTCCTCCTCGTCCCGGGGTTCCTCGTCCTCCTCGGGCTCTTCAGGCTCCTCGTCCTCTTCCTCCTCGTCGCGAGGCTCCTCGTCCGCGGGCTCCTCATCGTCGCCCTCGTACGACTCCTCGCCCTCCTGGCCTTCCTGCTCCTCCTCGGCGATCGCGTCCTCGTGGCTGCGGACCACCTCGCCGTCGCGGATCTCGCCGCGCCAGCTGTCCTCGGCCTCGCCCTTGAGGGTGATGAAGCGAACGTAGTTCTTGAGGTCGAGCCGCGCCCGGCGGCCCTGGGCGCGCCAGATGTTGCCGGTCTTCTCGAAGAACCCGGAGGGGTAGTACTCGATGACCAGCAGCACCCGGGTGAGGTTGTCGTCGAGGCGGTGGAAGGAGACGACGCCCTTGGTGGTGCCCTTGGCGCCCTCCGAGGACCAGGCGATCCGGTCGTCCGGTATCTGCTCGGTGGTCTTCGCCTTCCAGCTGCGGTTGGACCAGAAGACCTTCAGCTGCCAGTCCGACTCGGTGTCGTCGGAGCGACTCGCGTTCTTGACGCCCTTGGCGAACGTGCTGAAGTCCTGGTACTGGGTCCACTGGTCGTAGGCGGTGCGCCGGTCCACGCCGACGTCGACGGACTCGATGATGACCGTCGGCTTCTTGCCCGCCCCGCGCTTGCGCTTGCTCTTGCCCCCACCGAGGTTCTTGAAAGCGTCCACGACGTTCTCCTTGGCGCGGGAGGCGCCGAGCTCCAGTGCGGAGCGCAGCGGGCCCTTGCCCTCGGCGAGCTTGCGACCGCCGTCGAGAGCGAGCTTGGCGAAGCCGGGGCTGTTGCCCTCGGCTATGTCGTTCAGCTTGACGGTCGTCTCGCCGAGCTTGCGGCCGACGCCGACCAGCAGGCGCTGGGCCTGCGCGGCGAGGTAGTCCTGCAGTTCGGACTTGAGGCGGTCCGCCGCCTCGCTGTGGGCGAGGTCGGTCAGCGGGTTCGCCTTGTCGGTCGCCCCGCGCGTGGCGGAGGTCGCCGATCCGAGGGTCTCGGTCATCACTCACCGCCTCCCTTCGGCAGGCGGTTCCTGGCTCCGCGGGCGGCGCTGCCCGCCGCGGCGGTGCCACGGCCCGTCGTCTTCTTGGCGGTCTTCTTCGCCGGGGCCTTCTTGGCCGCGGTCTTCCTGGCCGCCGTCTTCTTGGCCGGGGCCTTCTTCGCGGCGGACTTCGTGGCCGCGGTCTTCTTCGTGGCCTTCCTGGCCGTCCGCCGCGCCGGCTCCTCGTCCTCCTCGTCCGAGGACTCGTCCTCGGCCTCCGACTCCTCGTCCTCCTCGCGCGGCTCCTCTTCCTCAGTGTCCTCCGGCTCGTCGCCCTCGTCATCCTCGCCCGACCCGCGGCCGGTCGCCTTGCCGGCGACGCCCGTGAGCTGGTCGTGGACCTGGGCGGTACGGCCGTGCAGGCGGTCGGCGAGAGCGCCGATCTGCCGCTCCACCATCGCGCCGGAGGCCGCCTTGCCGACGCCGCGCAGGTCCTCGCGCAGCTGGTCCCCGATCTCCTTGAACTGCGGGTTGTTCTGCAGCTGCTGGGACATCAGGTCCGCGAGCGCCTTCGGGCTCAGATGCATCCGCTTGCCGGCCACCAGGCTGCCGACGGCGAACGCCAGTTTCATCTTCTTGGTACGTCCGAGGACGTATCCGGCCCCTACCGCGAGGCCAAGTCCTACTCGGTTCATCGTGCCGTCCCGTTGCCTCAGGCCGCGCCACCGCGCATGCCGATCTCCAGCCGGTCCAGAAGTTCGTCCTCCCGCCGGTCGAACTCCTCCTCGTCGATCTCGCCCGCCTCCAACTGCTCCTCGAGACGGGCGAGTTCGGCCCTGACGGTGGCGGGGTCGTAGTAGATCCGCTCCGCCTCGTGCAGTACCTGCCCGATCACCCAGCCGCTGCCGCGCACCGGGGCGAAGGGCAGGAGGACCAGCTCCTTGATGAGTCCCACGACCTCACTCCTGGGCGATGCCCGGGCCCGCGGCGGAGCCCGCGTGTTCGGCGGGGCCCGGTTCCACGAAGCTGTACGGCGGCAGCGGGCCGTTGACGCGCAGCTCGATGTGCGGATGGCTGTCGCGGACCTGGTCCACCGCGGTCAGGAACCGGTCGGCGCTGTCCCGGTCCACCAGGAAGGAGACGTTGACCAGCCAGCCCGTGGACTCGGGGCCCTCGCTGACGTCGGCGGCGACGGGTTCGAGGGCACCGCGCACCTCGTCGGCGTCCTCGGTCTCCCGGGCCTTGACGGCGGCGACCACCATCTCGCCGAGGCGCAGCCGGTCGTCGTAACTGCCGCCGCCCGCCTTGCGGTTGGCCTCGGTCATGGCGCGGATCTCCGGGTTCTCGGACATCACGCGGTGCAGGACGGCCTCTTCCTGGTGGGTGGCCTTGACGTTGTACTCGACCTTGCCCTCCAGTGCGCGGAGCCGTTCCTTGTAGTGCTCGGCGCGCTCGGTGAGCACACCGGTGACGGTGTCGTCGTCCGGGGCGACGCTGCCGAAGCGCATGGGCAGCACCACACCGGCCGCGCCCGCCTCGGCGAGCACGGTCTGGTGGGCGAGCAGGTCCTTGCGCTTGGGCCGCAGTCCCTCGGGCGCGTCGCTGACGACAGCCGCCAGCTCCCCCGCCTCGAGGACCCGCACCGGGCGCGGCGGGTCGCCCACGCCGGCGAGGTCCTTCGGGAGCGCGGGGTGCGTGCTCGCGGTGATGCCGTAGACGTACGTGCTCACTCGTCGTCCTCCTTCCTGCGCGCGGACGTGCTCTTGCGGGCGCGCGGCCGGGACTCGGTCTCCCGCTCGCGGCCGCCTTCGTCACGTGCCTGCTTGAAGGCGTCGGAAATGGTGTCGGCGGCCCCCGAGAGGGCTCCCTTCGACTTGCCGCGCGCGCCGGACTCGGTCACCTCGCCGACCAGGTCGGGCAGGCCGGGGCTCTTGTGCGGCCCGGCCTCGAGGTCGAGCCGGTTGCACGCCTCGGCGAAGCGCAGATAGGTGTCGACGCTGGCCACGACGACACGTACGTCGATCTTCAGGATCTCGATGCCGACCAGGGAGACTCGTACGAACGCGTCAATGACCAGACCCCTGTCGAGGACGAGTTCCAGAACGTCGTAGAGGCCACTGGAACCGCCCCCGCCGCCGGTCTGCTGTGCCGGGACAACGGTCATGCCGACCGCGCCTCCTTGTCTGTGGTTTCGTGTGGGTAAACGGGTCGGCGGCCTAGCGGCCGCCCGACCTGTGTGCGTCGGCCCGCCCGCGTTCGTAGCGGCGGACGCGCCGGTAACCGGTCAGCTGGCCGTCGGGGTCGAGATCGACCTGATAGCTCGCCATCAGGCTCATCGTGTCCGGCACTCGGGCCAGTTCGAGGACCTCCACCTCGAGGCTCCAGCCGTCCTCGGTCTGCTCGAAGGACGAGACACTCTCGGCGGCCATGCCGGTCAGCTCCGCGAGCTGCGTGCGCGCGTGGCGCAGCACCTCCATCGGGTTCGGCCGCTTGTCCATCCCGCCATTCCCTCTGTCCGAATTGCTTCCGTCTGAATTCTGTTGCTTCTGCGAATTCCGGGGTTCTTGTGAGTTTTTGGTGTCAGACATGGCCACCTCTTGTGTGCGGGTGGCCGCAATATCAGCGGCCAAACCTTCACGCGCCGCGCAACGCCTTCAGCCTGCGCCGGACCGGTCCCAGGGCGCGTGCCTTGCTCATGACGCCGGCCCACGGGTCGCCGCGGACCTGTTCGACGGCGTCGGCGATGGTCCAGCGGCGGGCGGTCAGGTCCGGGTCGTCCAGCTGGGCCCAGTCGATGGGGGTGGCCACGGGCGCGCCGGGCCGGGCACGCACGGTGAGGGGGGCGACCGCGGTCTGGGCGTAGGCGTTGCGGCCCACGTCGAGGTAGAGGCGGTCGCCGCGGTCCTTCTTGCGGGCGGCGGTGGTGAGCCGGTCGGGGTGGGCCTCGGCGAGGGTGTCGGCGACGTCGCGGGCGAACTCGCGGACCTCGTCGAAGTCGTGCCGGCCGTCGAGTGGCACGACCACGTGCAGTCCGCGCGAGCCGGTGGTCATCAGCGCCGAGGGCAGCTCCAGCTCGTCGAGGAGCTCGCCGAGCAGCCACGCGGCCTGCCGCACCGCCGCGAAGTCGTCGCCGGCCGGGTCCAGGTCGAAGACCATCCGGTCGGGCCGCTCGACGCGGCCGACCCGGGACAGCCAGCGGTGCAGGGTGATCGCGGCCTGGTCGGCGAGGTAGACGAGGGTAGCGGAGTCGTCGCACACCGTGTGGCAGACGGTCCCGCCCTCCTTGGCGAGTTCGACGCGGGTGATCCAGTCCGGGTAGCTCTCCGGGGTGTTCTTCTGCATGAAGCGCGGCCCGTCGACGCCGTCCGGGTGCCGTTCCAGCATCAGTGGCCGGCCGCGCAGGTGCGGCAGCAGGAAGGGGGCGGCGGAGCGGTAGTAGTCGACCAGGTCGCCCTTGGTGTACTCCTTGGCGTCACCGTCCCCCGGGAAGAGCACCTTGTCCGCGCGGTGCACCTCCACCGTGCGGCGCCCGGCCCGTACGGTCCGTACGCCGTCGTCGCTCACCGTACGACCGCCTCCTCCACCAGCAGCTTCCCGGCCGCCGCGATCGCCTCGGCGTCGATGCCGGCGGCGTGCAGCTGCTCGTCCGGCGAGGCCGAGCCCGGCATGTCGCGCACGGCGAGGCGCACCAGGCGCGGAACGGGCCGCCCGTCGAGGAACGCGTCGAGCACGGCGTCGCCGATGCCGCCCTCCTCGTGGTGGTCCTCGACGGTGACGAGGCAGCCGGTGTCCTCGGCGGCCTGCCGCAGGGTGCGCCGGTCGACGGGCTTGACCGAGTACAGGTCGATGACCCGGACCCGGATGCCGTCCCGCTCCAGCGCGTCGGCGGCACTCAGCGCCTCCTGCACGGTGACCCCGGCCGCGACGATCGTCAGCCGGTCCTCGTCGGAGGCCCGCAGCACCTTGCTGCCGCCGATCGGGAACTCCTCGTCGGGCCCGTAGATCACCGGGCTCTCACCGCGCGAGGTGCGCAGGTAGCGGACCCCGTCGAGGTCGGCCATGGCGGCGACCAGGTGCGCGGTCTGGTTGGCGTCGCACGGGTACAGCACGGTCGAGCCGTACACGGAGCGCATCATCGCCAGGTCCTCCAGGCCCATCTGGGAGGGCCCGTCCTGTCCGATCGCGGTCCCGGCGTGGGAGCCGACCAGGTTGATGCCGGCGCCGCTGATCGACGCCATCCGCACGAAGTCGTGGGCCCGGGTCAGGAAGGCCGCGAAGGTGGCGGCGTACGGCACCCAGCGCCGGGCGGCGAGTCCCACGGCCGACGCGACCAGCTGCTGCTCGGCGATGTAGCACTCGAAGTAGCGGTCGGGGTGTTCCTTGGCGAAGAACTCCGTGCGCGTGGAGTCGCCGACCTCCCCGTCGAGGGCGACCACGTCACCGCGTCCGCTGCCGAGCGCGGCCAGCGCCTGCCCGAAGGCGTCGCGCGTGGCGACCGGGTCGTCGGCGGTGTCCCAGCGGGGCAGTTCCAGGCTGCCGGCGGGCACGGAGTGCAGCATGCGGGCGGCGGGCGGTTCGTTCACGTGGACCCGGATGTCGCGCGGCCCGCCGAGTTCGGCGATCGCCTCGTCGGCCTCCGGCAGCGGCTTGCCGTGCAGTCCCTCCCGGTCCTGGACGGACTCGACGCCCTTGCCCTTGAGGGTGCGGGCGAGGATCACGGTGGGCTGCCCGGTCGTCGAGACCGCCTCGCCGTAGGCCCGGTCGATCGCGTCGACGTCGTGCCCGTCCACCTCGACGGTGTGCCAGCCGAAGCCCTGGAAACGGCGGGCGTAGGCGTCGAGGTCGTGCCCGTGCCGGGTGGGTCCGCGCTGGCCGAGGCGGTTCACGTCGACGATCGCGGTGAGGTTGTCGAGATGCTCGTAGGCCGCGTGCTCGGCGGCCTCCCACACCGACCCCTCGGCCAGCTCGCTGTCCCCGCACAGCACCCAGACGCGGTACCCGGTGCGGTCCAGCCGCTTGCCGGCCAGCGCGATGCCGACGCCGACGGGCAGGCCCTGGCCGAGCGAGCCGGTGGCGGTCTCCACCCACGGCAGCCGGCGCGGGGTCGGGTGCCCTTCGAGACGGCTGCCGAGCTTGCGGAAGGTCAGCAGCTCCTCGTCGTCGATGGCGCCGACCGCCTTGTAGGCGGAGTACAGCAGCGGTGAGGCATGTCCCTTGGACAGCACGAAGCGGTCGTTGCCGGGGTGGGCGGGGCGCTCGAAGTCGTACCGGAAGTGGTTCGCCAGCAGCACGGCCATCAGGTCCGCGGCGGACATCGAGGACGTCGGATGCCCGGACCCGGCGGCGGCGGACGCGCGCACGCTGTCCACCCTCAACTGCTGTCCCAGCTCGACGAGTTCGGCGGTGTTCATGAATCTCCTTCCGCGGGGTCATCGGAACGCTCGACGGGCCCGGGCCCGGGGCCGGTGCCCTCGGGCGTCGCCGCGCCCGGGCCCGATCCGGCCGCGGTCTCCTGCCGGCGTCGGGGTGGGCCCGCCACCCGCGCCAGTTCCGGGGAGGCGGTGTCGAGGGGGACCGACCAGGAACGCACGAGGCCCAACTGGACGGCCTGGCGCGGCAGTACGGCGTCCAGGAACCAGTCGGCGGCGACCCGGACGCGGTTGCCGGGCATCGCGGCGAGGTGGTAGCCCCGGGTGACCGCGCCGGCGAGCGGGCCGGACAGCGGGACGCCGAGGGGGTTGGCGGCGGCCTTCACACCACCGAGGTCCACGACGAAGCCCAGGTCGCGGTGGCGGTAGGGCCGACGGTCGCCGTGGCCGAGCGAGGCGGCCACGTTGTGCCCGGCGACCTTGCCCTGACGCCAGGCGTGCTGCGCGGTCATCGGCGTGTACGCACCCGGCTTCTCCAGGTCGGGCACGGCCGCCGCGTCCCCGGCCGCGAACAGTTCGGGCCGGCCCGGCACCTGCAGGTTCGGGTCGACGAGCAGCCGGCCCCGCTCCATGGGCAGCCCGAGGGAGTCGGCGAGCGGGTCGGGCCGTACGCCCACGCACCACACCAGCGAGCGGGTGGGCACGAACTCCCCGTCCGTCAGCAGGACTCCGTCGTGCGTGGCCTCCTTCACGGAGGTGCCCATCCGCACGTCCACGCCCCGTTCGCGCAGCACCGTGTCGGCGGTGCGCGAGAGGCGTTCGTCGAGCTCGGGCAGGACCCGCCGCGCGATGTCGAGGAGCAGCCAGCGCGGCCGTATGCCCTGCCGCAGCGGGTGCCTGCGCACCTGCGCGTCGGTGAACAGCTTTCCCTGCGCGGCCACTTCGGTACCGGTGTAGCCCGCGCCGACCACCACGAAGGTGCAGCGTGCGGCGCAGGTCTTCGGGTCGTCCTCGGACGCCGCGAGCTCGACCTGCCGGGTCACGTGGTCGCGCAGGTACAGCGCCTCGGGCAATCCGCGGAAGCCGTGCGCGTGCTCGGCCACGCCGGGAATCGGCAGCAGCTTGTTGACGCTGCCGGCGGCGAGCACCAGCCGGTCGTAGCTCAGGGTCCCGCCCTCGCCCTCGGGACCCGTGTAGTGCACGGTGCGCCCGTCGAGGTCGATGCCGTCGGCCTCGCCGAGCACCAGCCTGACGTGCGGCAGGGTGTCGGAGAGGGAGACGGTCACCCGGCGTGGCTCCAGGATCCCGGCGGCGACCTGGGGCAGCAGGGGCAGGTACAGGAAGTAGTCGGTCGGGTTCAGCAGGGTGACGTCGGCCTGGTGCCGCAGTTGCCGGGACAGGGTGCGGGCCGCCTGGTAACCGGCGAAGCCGGCGCCGACGATCACGATGCGGGGTCGAGCCACGGTTCGCCTCCGGCGCTGTCGCGTGCGTCGTACGGAACCTTCCGCGTCCCCCTGGCCAGGGCCGCCAAACGTGCACCGGTTTCCGCTCCGGGCGCCGGGTACCCGGCCCGGGACCCCGACCGCCGACGTCACGGAGGCGACACCCTCATGCCCGAGTACGGCTACTTCCTCTCGTGCGAGCAGTACGGCCCCGCCGAGCTGATCGAGCAGGGCCGGATGGCCGAACAGGCCGGATTCCAGTCCCTGTGGATCTCCGACCACTACCACCCCTGGAACGACGAGCAGGGCCAGAGCCCGTTCGTGTGGTCGGTGATCGGGGCGCTGTCCGAGGCCGTGTCACTGCCGGTCGAGACCGCGGTGACCTGTCCGACCGTGCGGATGCACCCGGCGGTGGTGGCGCAGGCCGCGGCGACCAGCGCGGTGATGACGAACGGCACCTTCCGGCTGGGCCTCGGCTCGGGCGAGGCGCTGAACGAGCACATCCTGGGCGACCACTGGCCGCCCGCGCACGTGCGCCTGGAGATGCTGGAGGAGGCGATCCAGGTGATGCGCCGGCTGTTCAGCGGCGAGGAGGTCAACCACCACGGCCCGCACTACACGGTGGAGAACGCCCGCCTCTACACCGTCCCGGACGAGCCCGTGCCGATCGACATCTCCGGCTTCGGACCGGCCGCCACACAGCTGGCGTCCCGGGTCGGCGACGGCTACATCACGATGATGCCGGACGCCTCGATGGTCGAGCAGTTCCGCAAGGGCGGAGGCGGCGGAAAGCTGGTCAGCGGGGGCACCAAGGTCTGCTACGACACCGACAGGGACGAGGCGGTGCGGACCGTGCACCGGCTGTGGGCGAACGAGCAGCTGCCCGGCGAGCTGAGCCAGGTGCTGCCCTCCCCCAAGCACTTCGAGCAGGCACAGCAGTTGATCACCGAGGACATGGTGCGCGAGAACCGGGTGTGCGGCGACGACGTCGACGAGCACGTCGCCGAGCTGCGCCAGTTCGCCGACGCCGGGTTCGACCGGGTCTACGTCAACCAGATCGGCCCCGACCTGCGCGGCTTCTTCGACTTCTACCGCACGAAGGTGCTGCCCCAGCTCCAGCAGTCCTGAAGCCCCGCAGTCGTGAACCGCAGTCGTGAAGGAAGCGGCGATGAAACTCCACCGGCCCGTCGTCTCCGTCTACACCGTGCCGACCGACGCGCCCGAGGCCGACGGCACGCTGGCCTGGGACTCCACCACCATGGTGATCGCCGAGGTGAGTGCGGGCGACGCGACCGGCACGGGCTGGACGTACGGGCCCCCGGCGGTCGGCGACTTCCTGCGTGACGGCCTCGCCCCGCTGGTCGAGGGCCGTGACCCCTTCGACATCCCTGCCCTGCACGACGCGATGTGCCGCTCGGTGCGCAACGCGGGACGGCAGGGCATCGCCGGGGGTGCCGTCTCCGCGCTCGACATCGCCCTGTGGGACCTCAAGGCCCGCCTCCTGGAACTCCCCCTCGCCCGGCTGCTCGGCGTCTGCCACGAGCGGGTCCCGGTGTACGGCAGCGGCGGCTTCACCACGTATCACGACACGCATCTCGCGGCACAACTCGGCGGCTGGGTGCACGGGCAGCAGATCCCGCGCGTCAAGATCAAGATCGGGGAGGGCTGGGGGCGGGCGGTCCCGCGCGACCTGGCCCGCGTCCACGCCGCCCGCCAGATCGTCGGCGACGAGGCCGAGTTGTACGTCGACGCCAACGGCGCCTACACCCGCAAACAGGCCGTACGGGTCGGCCACGCGCTCGCCGAGCACGGGGTCGGCTGGTTCGAGGAGCCGGTCTCCTCCGACGACCTGACGGGGCTGCGGCTGGTCCGTGACGCCCTGGTCGTCGATGTGACGGCCGGCGAGTACGGCTACGACCTCCCCTACTTCGCCCGCATGATCGCCGCCGGCGCGGTCGACTGCCTGCAGATCGACGCGACACGCTGCGGCGGCGTCACCGAGCTCCTGCGGGCCGCCGCCCTCGCCCAGTCCCACGGCCTCGAGGTCTCCACCCACTGCGCCCCGCACGCCCACGCGGCGGCCGCAGCCGCCCTGCCCAACCTCCGGCACATGGAGTGGTTCCACGACCACGTCCGCATCGAGGACATGTTCTTCGACGGCGCCCTGGACCCGATGGGCGGAACCGTCCGACCGGTGTGCGGGGTGGGCCACGGCCTGACGCTGCGGACGGAGGAGGTGGAGGACTACAGGGTGGGGGGGGCCGGGGGGGGCGGGGCCGCCCCCCCCCGGGTGACCCGGGGGGTAAGCCGGTTAAACTCGGGCGGGGGGGGGGGCGTGCCGGGGGGGCCGCGGGGCCCCCGCCCCCGCCCCCCCCCCCC
>NZ_JBIWPO010000019.1:51502-136817 GCF_044768275.1 Streptomyces sp. NPDC101152
GTGGGGGGGGGGGGGCCCCCGCCCCGGGGGGGGGGGGGGGGGGGGCGGGGGGGGGGGGGGGGGGGGGGGGGGGGGGGGGGGGGGGGGGGGGGGGGGGGGGGGGGGCCCCCCCCCCCCCCACCCTGTGATCCCGCTGCTGTAACGCCTTTTCAGCTCTGCCGGGCGCGGCGCAGTCCGGAGGTCACGGCGGCGCCCAGTCCCGCGACGACCAGCCCCGCCCCCATCCGCGACCGGTTCCGGGACACCCAGTCCTGCGGGCTGTCGGCGACCGCCTCGTCGTCGAACCGCCCGTGCGCCCCGAAGTCCCTTCCGTGCGCCCCGTCCATGGGAGCCCACAGGTTGCCGAACTCGCCGTGCCGACCGTCCTCCTGCTGGGAGTCGAACCCGGTCCGCGCCAGATAGCGGTCCAGGATCCCGGGCGCCACCGCGTTGGCGAGCAGCGTGGCCACCGTGGATCCGCCGACCCAGTACTCCCGCCGCCGCGCGTGCGAGGCCGCGTGCACGATCGCCCGAGCCGCCACCTCCGGCTGGTACACCGGTGCCACGGGCCGCGCCTTGCCCGGCATCCGGTTCAACACCCAGTCGAACTGGGGGGTGTTGAGCCCGGGCATCTGCACCATGGTGGTACGGACGCCGGTGCCGCTGTGCAGCAGTTCGCAGCGCAGCGACTCGTTGAACCCCTGGATGGCGTGCTTGGCCCCGCAGTACGCCGACTGCAGCGGAATCCCGCGGTAGGCGAGCGCCGAGCCGACCTGCACGATCGTGCCCCGGTCCCGCGGCAGCATGTGCCGCAGCGCGGCCCGCGTGCCGAACACGTATCCCAGGTACGTCACCTCGGTCACCCGGCGGAACTCGTCCGCCGTGATCTCGGTGAACGGCGCGAACACCCCGGTGAAAGCGTTGTTGACCCAGACGTCGATGTGCCCGAACGTGTCGGCGACCTGCTGGGCCGCGTCGTCGACGGCCTTGGCATCGGCCACGTCCACGGACACGACCAGGGCCTCGCCACCGGCGCGCTGCACGTCGTCTGCCGCCGCGGCCAGGCCCTCGCGGCCCCGGGCCAGCAGGGCGACCCGGTCGCCCCGCGCGCCGAAGGCCACGGCCGTGGCCCGTCCCACGCCCCCGCTGGCCCCGGTCACGACGACGGTCCTACGGTCTCCCGGCACGGGCACGCCCCATCGTTTGCGCATGACGCATCACGCCCGGTGGTGCGGCTGCTCGGGGTCGATGTCGTCCTGTCGCGGCGCCGGGGAGCCCATGCCGGTCCCCGGTTCGCCCACGACGGGCGCGCCGGCCGCCCCGGCCGCGCCACCCGGCGCGACGGGCGGCATCGGCGGTATGGGCGCGCCGGCCCCGGTCTGCGGGGTGACGGGCGCGCTGTCGCCGAAGGCACGGTCGCCCTGCCCGGCGGCCATCAGTTCGGCCTCGCGCTCCGGCGTCGGCCGGGCCCCGGACGGGTGGGCCATGTCGCGCAGGACGTAGGCCACGACGCCGAGGATGCCGGCCGTGATCAGCGCGGCGGCCCAGTCGGGCAGCCCGATGGCCAGGGCCAGGCCGACGGCGAGCGCGAGGGCCGCGCCCGCGTACAGGGCGACGGCTCCGGACGCGGCGTACAGCATGGCCGTACGGCGCTGCTTGCGAGTCTGTTCGCGCAGTTCGTCACGCACCGTCTCGCGTGCCACCTGCGCCAGCTCGTCGACCAGGTGCTTGTCCAGATGCTCCAGATGATCCAAGCCTTCCATGGCGGCCGGGTACCCTCGGTCACCGGCGCGTAACGCCGCAGCCGGGCGCGGCGATCACCGGAACTGATCACCTGGTCCGGCGGCCCCCAACTAGGCTTTCCTCCCATGGACATTCTGGGAGCCACGCTGCGTATCTGCGTCGACGACCTGGACAGGGCGGTCCCCTTCTACGAACGGCTCGCCGGACAGGAGGCCCTCCGTTTCGAGCGCGGCGGCGTCCGGGTGGCCGCCGTCGGCTGCTTCCTGCTGATGAGCGGGCCCGAGGCGGAGCTGGAGGTGCTGCGCAACATCGCCGCGACGATCGCAGTCAAGGACGTCGCCGAGGCCCACCGGGTGCTCACGGAGCTCGGCGCCCGCATCGTCGCCGGGCCGGTGGCGACCCCGGGGGGCCGCAACCTGATCGCGATGCACCCGGACGGCACGGTGTACGAGTACGCGGACCGCAACCCGTAGGACCGGCCGCCGGTTCAGGCCTCCGGGGGCCGCATGCGGAAGTCGTAGTGCGCCGGCAGCGGCTCGTCGGTCAGCCTCGCCCAGAGGCGGCCGACGTCGTCCGCTCCCTCCCGCAGGTCCGCGACCTCGAACCCGGCACGGAAGACGTCCAGCGCCTCCTCGCCCCGCCCCTCGGCGAGCAGCAACCGCGCCTCGATCAGCCGGAACCGGCCACGCGCCCGGGTACCGGGGTGGAGCCGGTCCCACACGGCACGGGCTTGAGCGGTACGGCGCACGGCGAGCAGCGCCTCGATCGCCTCGCGGCCCAGCGCGGCCGTGGCGGCCGTCCATGACGCGCCGTCGTCACGCCGCTCGTGGCACAGGTCGTCGAAGGCGTCGGCGTACCGGTCGGCGGCCCGCTCGTGGTGGCCGCTCTCCTGGTCGGCGACGGCGAGACAGCGCAACAACGGCCAGAGCGACGGGGCGAGTTCGAGCGCCCGTTCCCAACTGCGCACCGCCTGCGCCCGGTCACCGGCGTGCCACTGGGCCACCCCCAGGTGGTACTCGGTGAGCGGGCTGGCCGGCGCGGTCTCCAGCATGTCCCGCCAGTGCGGGGCGACCAGCGTCTCGCCGGGCGGCCGCACCCGGCGCGGCTCCGGGAAGGACCCGGTGCGCAGCAGCCGCAGCCACGGTTCCTGGGCCGCGCCGAGCGTGTCCTCGTCGAAGGGCGTGCCGGGCAGCTTCCAGTCGGCGCGCAGCACTTCGAGCGCGCCCCAGCCGGAGCCGCCGGCGAGGATCTCGGCGGGCTCGGCGTCGGCATGCGTCTTCCAGGCGGCGTACGCGGCGTCCACGTCGGCGCGCGGCAGCGCGGCCTCGAGGCGTGCTTCGGCCTCCTCGGCGGACGGCGGGGAGCTGAGCGGGCCGTACGCCTCCAGCCAGGACACCTCGCTCTCCGCGTCCAGGCGCACGTGCTCCAACTGGGTGCGGGCGAGCCCGGCCTGGATCTCGCAGTAGCCGCCGGTCCCCGGTTCGGTCAGCCACTGCTGCCAGCGCCGGCCTCCCGGGCCCGCGCCCCAGACGAAGAGCTTGCGGCCGCGCAGCAGGTCGGTGGACGTCTGCACCAGCCCGTGCCCGTCCTCGTCGAGGGCGGCGATCCAGCGCCGGCGCCCGTCGGGCAGGTCGTAGAAGTAGTCGGCCGCGTGCGGGTGCTGCCGGATCCGGTCGTACGGGGGTGCTGGCACCTTGCGCAGGCGCCGCTCGTGGCCGAAGTGCCAGGCCTCCCGCGCCGGGACGAGCACGTCGCGTTCCTCGGGCACGGCGATGTTGGACCACCAGTACGTCGGCACGGGCCGCTCGTGCGGATTGCGGATGCGGACGCCGACGTGGAGGAAATCGGAGCCGTCCGGGAGCCAGAGGTCGACCTGGAAGGGCAGGTCGCGCAGGCGTTCCCACTCCCACAGACGGAGCATCGGGCCGCCGCCGGGGGCGGGGACGCGGGCCGCGTGCAAGGGGGCGCAGGAGAGCGTGGTGTGGCCGGTGGCGCCGATGTTCCACTCGACGCCGCCGGAGAACCAGGCGCCGTTGAGGGCGAAGTTGGCGGGCTGCAACACCGGGTTGCGGTAGAGGAGTTCGCGCCCGGTGGGCTTGTGGAACAGGGACGCGAGCCGGCCGCCGAGGCCGGGCAGCACGGTGGCGCGCAGGCGGTCGTTCTCGATCACGAGGGTGTCGATGTCACGGGGTGCGCGCGAGCGTCCGTAACCGTCACGAACCCGGACGGGCAGCAGGCTGCGGAGCGGCCCGTAGCCGACCTGCCGCGCCATGTCCCTGGGTAGGTCGTCCCGGTCCCGGTCCTCGACGCGGTGGACCTCGTGCGGCGGCCGCAGGGGTGGCAGGGGGTTGTCCGGCCCGAGTTCCGCTGCGGGCAACGTCAGTACCTCACGTCGGATCGTCGTCACGATCACCATGGAAGCGGCCGACCGGTGAACCGGCCAGGGGAGCTACCGGTCAGGATTGCGCAAAGGCGGACGGCTTCACGCCGGAGACCGGCCTCAGGCCCGCATCTCGGCGGTGACCGCCCAGCGCTCGTGGTCCCGCCAGGCACCGTCGATGTAGATCATCTTCGGGGAGAAGCCCTCCAGGCGGAACCCGCAGCTGCGGGCCAGCGCGATCGATCCGGCATTGCCGGGCTGGACGTTGATCTCCAGCCGGTGCAGGCGCATCGGCCCGAACGCGTACCCCACGACGAGGCCGAGGCCCTCCCGCATCAGCCCGCGCCCGGCCGCGTGCGCGAAGGCGCCGTAGCCGAGGGCACCGCACTGGAAGCCGCCCTCGACGATGTTGTTGATGTTGATGAAGCCGGCGATGGCCCCCGCGCCCTGCTCACCGTCCTTCTCACAGACCAGGAACCCCGCCTTGGCCGGGTCCTCGATCAGCCGGCCCGCGTAGGCGGTGTAGGCGTCGGCGGCGTCCGGCGGGAACAGCCAGGGGTGGTGCAGGTCCTTGCTCTCCCGCGCGCGGGCGGTGAACTCGGCACCGTCCTCGTGGGTGAAGTGACGTATCCCCACGCGGGGGCCTTCGGCAAGGTAGCGGGAAGCGTGCGGCATCCCGCCAGCCTAGGGCCCTTCTGGCGTGCGGCTCAGCTCAGCGCCGGTTTTTCCAGCGTCAGCGTGCCCGCGTCCGCGTCGAGCTCGGCGCTCACCCCGAAGGGGACGGTCAACGCCCCTTCGCAGTGGCCGAATCCGAACTCCTCCACCACCGGGACGCCGAGATCGCCGAGCCGGTCGACGAGCACCGGGCGGACCCCGCTGTAGGGACCGCACTCCGCCCAGGACCCGAGCGCGATCCCCCGGACCCCGTCGAGCCAGCCGACGCGCAGCAGCTGGGTGAGCATGCGGTCGATGCGGTACGGCGGTTCGCCGACGTCCTCGAGCATCAGCAGTCCGCCCCCGGCTCCGGACAGCGCGTGGGGCGTGCCGAGGTCGGAGGCGAGCAGGGCGAGACAGCCGCCGAGAGTGACGCCCCGGGCCCGGCCGGGCACCAGTACGGTGCCGCCGGAGACGATGGTGGTGACCGTCTCGGGGGCCATGAGCGTGGCTCTGAGGTGGTCCTGCGCCCGCGCGTTCTTGATGAAGTCGGCGCCGCCGGCGGCCGGTCCGTACAGCGTGACCAGGCCGAGCCGCGTGGCGAAGGCCTGGTGCAGCACGGTGGTGTCGCTGAAGCCGACGAGCACCTTCGGTCCGGCGGCCCGCAGCGCCTCCCAGTCGAGCAGGTCGACCATCCGCTGCGCCCCGTACCCGCCCCGCGCGCACAGCACGGCGTCGACCGACGGGTCGCACCAGGCGGCCTGCAGGTCGGCGGCCCGGTCGGCGTCCGTGCCGGCGAGGTAGCCCAGCTCACCGTGCCGGTCCAGCGCATGGGGCGCCACGACCGGGTCGAGGTCCCAGCCGCGCAGGATGTCGAGCCCCGCCTGCACGCGCTCCTCGGGCACCGGCCCGCTGGGCGCCACGACCGCGACCCGGGCGCCGGGGGCGAGCCGGCGAGGGCGCACCAGTGTCTGCTCGCTCACTCGGACAGCTCCAGGGTCGGCACACCGCGCGGATCGAGTCCGAAGGCCTGTGCGTACAGGGAGAGTTCGGACTCCAGGACGCGGATCATGGTATCCGCCCGGCGGAACCCGTGCCCCTCCCCCTCGAAGGTGAGGTAGGCGTGCGGTACCCGCCGTCCGCGCAGCCGCTCCAGGAACCGTTCGCACTGGATCGGCGGGCAGATCACGTCGTCCAGGCCCTGGAGCAGCAGGAACGGCACGGTGATCCGGTCGGCGTGCTCGGTGGGCGACCGCTCGGCGTACCGTGCGGGCACCTCGGCGAGCGGTCCGACCAGGGTCTCCAGGTACCGCGACTCGAAGTCGTGGGTCTCCCCCTCGGCCCAGGAGGCGAGGTCGAGGATCGGGTACATGATCGTGCCGCAGGCGTACACGTCGGTCTGGGTGAGCGAGGCGGCCGTGGTCCAGCCGCCCGCGCTGCCGCCCCGGACGGCGAGCCGGTCGCGGTCGGCGGTGCCCTCGTCAGCGAGGGCGAGCGCCACGGCCGCGCAGTCCTCGACGTCGACCACGCCCCACTGCTCGCGCAGCCGCTCCCGGTAGGCGCGCCCGTGCCCGGTCGAGCCGCCGTAGTCGACCTCGGCGACGCCGATGCCCCGGGAGGTGAAGTAGGCGATCTCCAGGTCGAGGACGAGCGGCGCCCTGCTGGTCGGTCCGCCGTGGGCCCACACGACGTACGGCGGCAGCTCGCCGCCGGGCGGGACGCAGCCCGGGTTGTGGGGCGGGTAGATGTGGGCGTGGATGTCGCGTCCGTCGGGTCCGGCGAAGGTGCGGATCTGCGGTTCGGGGTAGTACGCCGGGTCGACGGCGTCCTGGTGCTCGGCGCCGATCACCCGGGCCCGGCCGGTGGCGGTGTTCAGCTCCACCACCTCGTACCCGGTGCGCGGGCTGGCCCCGACGGCGACGACCTGTTCGCCGTGCACCGCGAGCGTGGGCGCGAACTCGGTCCAGGGACCGGCCGCGTCGACGACCTCGCCGGTCTCCGGGTCCAGGATGCCGAGCACGCCGGCGCCCCGGCCGTGCACGACGGCGACCAGTCCGCTCTCCAGCGGGGCGAACCAGCGGAGGCCGAGCCGCCACAGCGGTCCCGCGAACTCCTCCTCGCGGGGGCACAGGGGGACGCCGTCGCGGTAGAGGTTCCACCAGCCGGTGCGGTCACTGGCGTACAGCAGGGAGCCGTCGGCCGCCCAGTCGACCTGGGCGATGGACTCCTCGGGGCCGCCGGCGACGGTCCGCGGTTCCTTCAGGGTGCCGTCCTCGGCCACCCCGGCGAGGACCAGTTCGGTGCCGTCCCAGGGCATCCGGGGGTGGTCCCAGGCGAGCCAGGCGGCGCTGCGGCCGTCGGGCGAGAGCCGGGGGCCGGTGACGAACCGGTGCCGTTCGCCGGTGAGTTCGCGTACCGCGTCCCGGTCCTGGGCGGCCGAGCCGTCCAGCGGTACGGCCGCCGGTACGCGGCGCACGTCGGTGGGTCCGTCACCGGTGAACTCCTCCAGCACGCACCACACTTCACCGCGTTCGGGCAGCAACTGCGGCTCCGTCCACCGCAGTCCGCCGCCGACGAGGGAGACGGGCGTCAAGGGGACGGGTTCGGTGCCGGGTTCGTAGCGGTAGAGGCGCTGGTCGGCGAAGTCGACGAAGACCACGAGGGGCCGGCCGTCCACGGTCGTGCCGGACCAGGGGTGGCCGCCGTACTCGATGACCCGGCTGCGGACGTTCCAGGGAGCGGGCAGCACCGACTCCTCCCGGCCGTCGACGTGCCGCCGCACGAGGGTGCGCCGGCCGCCCTCGGTGGGTCTCGGCTCGGTCCACCACGCCTCGTCGCCGACGAAGCCGACGTACTCGGGGTGCCCGTCGTGCGCGGCGGCCAGGGCCGCGTCGATGGGCGAGGGCCAGGAGCCGTAGGGCAGGGTGTGCACGTTCTCCCCCAACTCGGATCACGCCGTCCGCAGGAACCGGTCGAGTACCCGGACGCCGAAGTGCAGTGCCTCGACGGGGACGCGCTCGTCGACGCCGTGGAACATGGCCTGGTAGTCGTACCCCTCGGGAAGCCGCAGTGGGGTGAACCCGTAGCCGGTGATGCCGAGCCGGGAGAACTGCTTGGCGTCGGTGCCGCCCGACATGCAGTACGGCACCACATGTCCCTCGGGCGCGAACTCCTCGACGGCGGCCCGCATCCTCGCGTACGTCGGCGAGTCGAGCGGCGCCTGGAGGGCGACCTCGCGATGGTGGAACTCCCAGTCCACGTCGGGCCCGGTGAGCCGGTCCAGGGTGGCGCGGAACTCGTCCTCGGCGCCGAAAAGACACCGCCCGTCGATGTACGCGACGGCCTCCCCGGGAATGACGTTGACCTTGTAACCGGCGTCCAGCATGGTCGGGTTGGCGCTGTTGCGGACGGTCGCCTCGACCAGCTTGGCGGCCGGTCCGAGCTTCTCCAGCAGCCGGTCCACGTCACCGAGGCCGTCCTCGATGCCGTACAGCGCGGCGAGTTCGGTGAGGGCGGCGCGGACGGTCGGGGTGAGCCGCAGCGGCCACTCGTACTCGCCGATGCGGGTGACGGCGGCGGCGAGGCGGGTGACGGCGTTGTCCCGGTTCACCTTGGACCCGTGCCCGGCGCGGCCGCGGGCGGTGAGCCGCAGCCAGCCCGTGCCGCGCTCACCGGCCGCGATGGGGTAGATCTGCAACCCGCCGCCGTCGTGGAAGGTGAACGCGCCCGACTCGCTGACGCCTTCGGTGCAGCCCTCGAACAGCTCGGGGTGCTCGTCGGCGAGGAACCCGGAGCCGTCGCGGGCGCTGTCCTCCTCGTCGGCGGTGAACGCGACGACGACGTCCCGCCGGGGCCGGACGCCTTCCCGCGCCCAGCTCCGTACGATGGCGAGGATCATCGCGTCCATGTTCTTCATGTCGACGGCACCGCGCCCCCACACGACGCCGTCGCGGACCTCGCCCGAGAAGGGATGCACGCTCCAGTCCTCGGCCCGGGCGGGTACGACGTCCAGATGGCCGTGCAGGAGCAGCGCGTCCGCCGACGGGTCGGTGCCCTCGATACGGGCCACGACGTTGGTGCGCCCCTCGGTCCGCTCCAGCAGGACCGGCTCAAGGCCCGCCCCCGCGAGCTGCTCGGCCGCGTACTCGGCGGCGGGCCGCTCCCGGCAGTCCCCGCCGCCCTTGTTGGTGGTGTCGATCCGGATGAGGTCGGAGGTGAACCGCACGACCTCGTCCAGTGCCCGCTCGTCAGCCATACTGCTCCTCCACCGCGGCCGCGACGATCGTGGTGACCGCCTTGAAGGTACGGATGCCCCGGTACATGGTCTCCTCGGTGTACGCGACCCTCCGCTCGCCGATCCGGTCGACGCCCGGCACGACGGTGGCGGCCATCGCCAGGTGCTCGGCGTCGAACTCGACGGCGACGGTGAACGGACCTGCCTGCACCGGTTCCTGACGGACCGCCAGCCGCGCGGCCTCCTTGGCCGCGGCCCGGATGTCGGCGGCGGTGCGGGACGGTGTGCGGCACACGGCCGCGTACCGCGAGACATGGTCCTTGACGGCGACCTTCAACGCCTCGGGCGCGTACCCGAGGGCGTCCTCGCAGGCCACGTCGTCGCCCGTGACGAGGACGACGGGCACCCCGAACTCGGCGACGACCCGCGCGTTGAGCAGACCCTCGCTCGCCCGTACGTCGTTCAGCCAGACACCGGTGATGGAGTTCGCGAGGTAGGTGTGCGCGAGCACGCCCTCCATCCCGGCGCCGGCGTGGTAGCCGACGAAGGCGATGCCGTCCACGTCCCCGTGCTGCACGCCCTCGACCATGGACAGCGCCTTGTGCCGCCCGGTGAGCATCTCGGTCCGCTCGTCCAACTGCTCGAGGAGCAGGTTGCGCATGGTCCAGTGGGCCTCGTTGACGAGGACCTCGTCCGCCCCGCCGTCGAAGAACCCCCGCACGGCCGCGTCGACGTCCGAGGTGAACAGCGAGCGGCACCGCTCCCACTGCGGCGTGCCGGGCAGCACGTCGGCGGGCCAGGTCACCCCCGTGGCACCCTCCATGTCGGCGCTGATCAGGATCTTCATGGGGAGCCACGTTACTTGCCGGGTGACGGCGAGGCTATGAACCCGGTCGCAGCGCCCGGTCGAACTGGTCCAGCAGTGCCGTCGCCGATCTGTTCGGCGGGGATGGTGCTGTCCTGGTCGGCGTGGCCGAAGGAGAGCTCGGCACTGATCCGGTCGGCCAGCAGCTGGGGGCTGTCGGGAGCGTCGGTGGCGAGCTGGACGCCGTGGAAGCCGGCCGCGGCGGCGGCCGGCCCTCCCCCGCGCGGTGCGGGCGGCCGCCGTCCTCGGCTGTCTGAACGTCGCCCTGGACCACCGGCCGGCCTCGGACGGCGAACTCGACCTGGTGACCCTGCTGGTCGAGGCCTTCGCGGCGCCGGAGCCGGCGCTCCCCGCGGTCAGCTCGTCCGGCCCGCCACCACCCACGTCGACGGCAGAGTGATCCGGGTGCCGTCGGACGCGGACTCCGTGGTGGTCAGGGGGAGCCGCCCGGCGGCCAGGACGGCGAGGCCGGCCGCGCGCAGGTACTGAGGCACCGCGTCGTCGGCGACCTCGCCCGGCGCTATGCCGTGCCGGAAGACCGGTGCCAGCTTGGGCGGCGGCCCGGACGGGCTCTGTGCGAGGCCCAGCAGCACGGGCTTGGCCTCCTCGGAGAGTTCGAGGAGGAACAAACGGCCCCGGTCGCCGAGGAGCGTGGCGATGCCGTCCACCATGGGCTGCCGGTCCTCCGGTTCGGCCTGGTGCAGGACGCCGCGTATGTAGACGTTGGCGTCGCCGAGTTCGGCGTGCAGCGCCTCGGTCTCGCTCTTCTCGACGGCGTCGAGCACCCGGTAGGTCGCCTGTCCGGCCGGGTCGGCGTGCCGGGCGTGCTCGACGGCCGCCTCGGACAGGTCGGCGCCGACGACGCGCGGGAAGCGCCCCGCGAGGAACCGGGTCTGGGTGCCGTTGCCGCAACCGAGGTCCAGCAGCACCAGGCCGGGATCGGCCAGGTGCGGTGCGAACAGGTCCACGTGGACACCGGCGGTCAGCGCCGGTTCCGCGTCCCAGAACACGGCCCCCTGTTCGTCGGGGGCCTCACGCCAGAAGCCCTCCCAGGCCTCCCGGTACCGAGTGGTCACGCTCATGCCGTACTCCCCAGGGTGCGACGCCGAACCGCCTCAAGTGACGGGCCAGTACGGTCTATCGCGCCCGGATCACCGCTACAAGCGCGTGGCGCATACCTTCACGCCGCATTCGATACGCGTACGCCCCCGCGCGCCTCGTGCGCCCCGGTGCCGGGCACGGACGTCAGCGCCGCGGCAGCCCGAGCTCGAACCAGACGGTCTTGCCGGCCTTGGTCCGGCTGGTGCCCCACTCCCGGGCGAGGGTGCTGACCACCCGCAGTCCGCGCCCGAGCGTGTCGGTGGGCTCGGCGCTCAGCAGGTTGGGCAGCTCGTGGTCGTCGTCGTCCACCTCGCACAGCAGGGTGTCGCCCCGCACCAGCCGTAGTTCGACCGGGCTGCTGTGGGAGTGCCGTAGGGCGTTGGTGACCAGCTCACTGACCATCAGCTCGGCGTTGTCGACGAGTTTGACGAGGCCCCACTCGTGCAGTCGCTCGCGGACCACGGCACGCGCGCGGGCCACCTCGGCCGGGTCGAGGGCGAAGCGCCACTCGGCGACGTCGTCCTCGTCGATGCCGTTGAGCCGTGCCATCAGCAGGGCGACGTCGTCCTTGCGGCCACCGTGGGTGTTGAGGGCACGGATGATCGCGTCGCAGGCGTCGTCCATGGAGGCGGCCGGGTGGGCGGCGGACTCGCTGAGCGTGGCCAGGCCCACGCCGATGTCCTCGCCGCGCACCTCGACCAGTCCGTCGGTGCACATCACGAGCCGGTCGCCGGGCGCCACGCGCACGCGTACCGCCTCGAAGGGCACTCCGCCGACCCCGATGGGCGCGCCGGTCGGCAGGTCGAGCAGTTCGCTGCGGCCGTCCCAGGCGCGCACCAGCACGGGCGGGATGTGGCCCGCGTTGGCGATGTGCAGCTCACCCGCGATCGGGTCGTAGACGACGTACAGGCAGGTCGCGAGGTAGGTGTCGCCGAGACGCTGGGCGAGGTCGTCCAGGTTGCGCAGCAACTGCGCGGGCGGCAGGTCGAGGGCGGCCATGGTCTGTACGGCGGTCCGCAGCTGGCCCATCATGGCGGCCGAGTTGAGACCGTGGCCCATGACGTCGCCGACCACCAGCGCGGTCCGGGCGCCCGGCAGCTTCACGGAGTCGAACCAGTCGCCGCCGACGCGTCCCAGAAGGGTGCCGGGGAGGTAGCGGGTGGCGATGTCGCAGCCCGCCATGCGCGGCGGGATGTGCGGCAGCATGCTGTCCTGGAGGGTCTCGGCGACGCTCTCCTGGTGGGTGTACATCCGTGCGTTGTCGAGGACGAGGCCCGCGCGGGCGGCGAGTTCGGCGCCGGTGACCCGGTCCATGTCGTTGAACTCGGCGCGCTCCGGGTGGCGCAGCAGGATCATGAAGCCCAGGACGACGTTGCGTGCCTTCAGCGGTACGACCAGCATGGAGCGGTTGTTGATCAGCGGCCGGATGTCGCGCTTCTCGAACTGGGAGGCGATGGCGTGGCCCATCTCCTCGCTGATGCGCGGCACCAGGACGGGCTCGCCGGTGGTCATGCACTGGAAGAACGGCGTGTGGGCGGGGAACGGCATGGCCTCGCCGACCGGGACGACGTCGTCCCAGCGACCCGGTTCGTCGGTGTGCTCGACGGCCACCCGGTGCCACATGGTGGTCGTGTCGGGCACGCCCTCGGGGAAGCCCTCGCCCGCGACGACCTGTTCGCGCAGGTAGGTGCCGGCGACGTCGGTGAAGCGCGGGACGACGGCCCTGCTGACCTCGATGATGGTCCGTGACAGGTCGAGGGAGGTGCCGATGCGTCCGCTGACCTCGTTGAGGAACTCCAGGTGCTCGCGTACGGCCGCGTACTCCAGGTCCTCGCCCTCGTCGACGAGTTCCTGCGGCACCGGCAGGCCCTCGGCCGCCGCCTGCGCGGCCCGCTCGCGGCGCGCCCTGCGCTCGGCGCGCCGGGGCACACCCCAGTCTGGGGTCACGGGCACCCGGTCGTTCTGGCTGAACTCCAGAACCGGGTAACCGAGTTCGAGCACCTGCGAGACGATGCGGGCGCTTTCGTCGACGCTCATGCTGGGCAGGATCTCGGGCAGTCTGCGGGCCAGTTCCTCGGCGCCGGGGAAGTCGGTGTGCAGGGCGAAGCCGGGGGCGATCCGCTCGAACGCCAGATCGCCGGGGCCGTCGTTGCCGTCGTCCTGGCGCAGGCCCGCGGTGTCGGCGGCGAGGACGAGCAGCCGCTCGTGCCCCGGCCCCACCAGGGGATACGCCCACCACAGGACGTCGACGCGGTCCCTCCCGCACCCTTCGGCCTCCGGGGTCCCGCTCCCGCCGTGCTCGGGGACGGTGAGGCGGGCGCGGCCCGCGGCGGAGTAGGAGAGCCCGCCGTCGAGGGACGACTCGAGGTCGGGGCCGAGTCCGTCGTAGGCCGTGAACGCGTCGTACGGCGGGCCGTCGTCCGCCTCGGGCAGCGCTCCCGAGACGGGCAGCAGGTCGAGGGCCGGGCGGCCGATCGCGTCGTCCTTGGGGACACCGAACAGCCGGCGCGCCCCCGTGCTCCAGTGGGACACCAGGCCATAGCGGTCGACCACGACCACGGCCAGCGGGACGCGGCCGGCCGGGACGTGCCCGGCGAGCGCGCCGGTCCCGGCGTCGCGGCCGGGAGGCATGCCCCTCTCGGTGCCACGGTCGCTGCCACTTTCCATGGCGCAGGCCCTCTCTCCCCACGGCTCCGCAAGATCTGCCGCCTCGTCCACCGTACGGCGCCGCCAGGTGGTGATGTGCGGCAACACGGGAATTGGTCTCCCGCGTACCGCCCCCGCGCGCGGGGGCGCACGCCGGGTCCCGGTCAGTCCTCGTGCCCCAGCTGCAGGTCCCGGTCGGTCCGCCCGCCTCCGGCCAGCTGGAGCACCGTGGCGACGGGCGGGTAGCCCGCGGCGATGACGGTGTACTCGCCGGAGGACAGGTCCACGAACCGGAACGATCCGTCCGGGCCGGTGGTGAGCGTGTCCACGACATTGCCCGCCGCGTCGAGCAGCGTCACCCGCGCGTCCTCCACCGCCCGCCCGCCCCCCGCCCGCACGGTGCCCCGCAGCACGGCGCCGCCCGCGAGTTCGACGTCCTGGCAAGTCTGCCGGGCGGCCTGGACGGTGACGGGGAGCGCGGCCGGGCGGAACGCGGGCGCCCCGGCGGCGAGGGTGTACTCGCCGGCGACCAGCTCACCGATGACATAACCGCCCTCGCGGGATGTGCGGGTGGTGGCGACGACCTCGCCGTGCACATTGGTGAGGGTGACGGTGGCGTCCCGGACGCCGGTGCCGTCCGCGGTGCGCACGGTGCCGGTGAGGCGTCCGGCGCCGCCCAGGACGATGTCCAGCTCGACGGAACGCTCGCCGACGGTGACGGAGACGGCCTGCGGCCGGTGGCCGCCGGCCGCGGCGATCAGCATGTACGGGCCCGGCCCCGGTGTGGCGAGCGCGTACCGCCCGTCCTCGCCGCTCGCGCCCCGCCCGATCTGCTGTCCGGCCACGTCGATGAGGGTGAGCGCGGCACGCGGTACCACGGTGCCGTCGGGATGCTGCACCGTGCCGCAGACGGGGATCGAGGCGGCGTGCGCCGAACGGGCCTGCGGGATCGACGGGTTCACGGTCTCCGCCTCCGTTCCTGCGCCGTCGTGGGACGCTCCGGTGTTCGACAAGGGGGTCTCCTTGAGGAAGAAGGCGATCAGCACGCCGAGGGCGAGCACCGGCACGAGGTAGAGGAAGATCCGGGGCATCGCGTCGGCGTAGGCCCGGACGTAGCCGTCGCGCAGGGGTGCGGGCAGGGCGTGGACGAGCTGCGGGGTGACGGCCTCGGGGTCGCGGAGGCGGGCGCCCGCGCGCGGGGGCAGCCGTTTCGCGAGAGCGTGGGAGAGCCGGTCGGAGAAGAGGGTGCCGAAGACCGCGGCGCCGACGCTGCCGCCGATCTGCCGGAAGTAGTTGTTGGCGCTGGTGGCGGTGCCGAGGTCGGCCGGGCGCACGGAGTTCTGCACGGCGAGGATCAGGACCGGCATCACCATGCCGATGCCGGCACCGAGGACGGCCATCCACACGCTGTACTGCAGCCGCGGCGTGTCCACCTGGAGGCGGGACAGCAGCCACATGCCGACGGCGGAGACGGCGCTGCCGAGGACGGGGTAGATCTTGTAGCGCCCGGTGTGGCTGATGAGCTGCCCGGAGACGATCGAGGCGCCGACGATCCCGGCCATCATGGGCAGCATCAGCAGCCCGGACTCGGTGGCACTGGCCCCGTCCACCATCTGCAGGAAGGTCGGCAGATAGCTCGCGGCCCCGAAGAGGGCGACGCCGATCACCAACCCGACGAGGCCGGTGACGTTGAAGACGGGGTCACGGAACAGCCGCAGCGGGATGAGGGGTTCGGCGGCGACGTGCTCGGCGAGGAGGAAGAGCACGGTGGCGACGACGGCACCGGCGCCGAGCCCGAGGATCACGCGCGAGTGCCACGCGTACTCGGTGCCGCCCCAACTGGTCAGCAGGACCAGGCAGGTGGAGGCGGCGGCGAGCAACAGCGCGCCGGGGACGTCGAGTCGCGGTCTGGTCCGCGGTTTCGGGAGCTTCAGGACGACGGTGACGACGGCCAGGGTGACGAGCCCGAAGGGGACGTTGAAGTAGAAGCACCACCGCCACGAGAGGTGGTCCGTGAAGTAGCCGCCCAGCAGGGGCCCGGCGACGGAGGCGAGGCCGAAGGCGGCGCCGATCAGGCCCATGAAGCGGCCGCGTCGCCGGGGCGGCACGATGTCCGCGATGATCGCCTGCACGCCGATCATGAGCCCGCCCGCGCCGACGCCCTGGACGGCGCGGAAGGCGATCAGCTGGTCCATGCTGTGCGCCCGGCCGGCGAGCGCGGCGCCGATCACGAAGACGACGATGGCGAACTGGAAGACGCCCTTGCGGCCGAGCAGGTCGCCGAGCTTGCCGTAGACGGGCAGTCCGACGGTGGCCGTGAGCAGGTAGGCGGTGATCGCCCAGGACATCCGGTCGAGTCCGTGCAGCTCGCCGACGATCCGGGGCAGCGCGGTGGCGACGATCATCTGCTCCAGCGCGGCGAGCAGCAGCGCGAGCAGCAGCCCGAGGAAGACCAGCCGCACGCGGCGCGGGCTGAGCGCGTCCGCCGTGACCGGCACGGTGGCCGTGGTGTGCGCCGGCGCCACGGCCGGTCCGTCCATCACCGGAGTCGACCCGCCCACGCACCGCTCCCCTCGTCGCACCTGCCACGCCGTTCCCGCCACAGGCGACAACCGCGGGCAAGCACGACGGGTTACGGCGGACCGGCGCGTCGCGCGGAGATCCACTCGAACCGGTGAGGGAGGTCAACGCCCCTTTTCCACCGGGGACTTACTTCTCGACCTCGGTGGCGAACCGCTCTAGCACCGCGTCGTAGATCCGGGCCAGGCCCTTGGGGGCGAAGGTCTTCTCGAAGAAGCCGCCGATGCCGCCCGCGCCGTTCCAGACGGTGGTGACGACGACGCGGGACCTGCCCTCGCCGGCCGGGGTGACCGTCCAGGTGGTGACCATGGAGGAGTTGCGGTCCTTCTCGACGAGCTGTCCGTCGGTGGGCTCGGTGACGTCCAGGAGACAGTCGCGCACGCGCTTGCTGGTGGCCTGGAGCTTCCAGTGGACGAGGGTGCCCTCGCCGTCGCCGCCCTCGCGCACCTCGTACTCGCTGAAGTGCTCGGGCAGCACTCGCTGCCGGGTGCCGCTGTAGTCGGCGAGGGCGTCGAACACCTTCTCCGCGTCCGCCGCGACGACCCGCTCCGTAGTGGCCTCGACCTGCGCCATTGCGTTCCTCCAGGACTTGCTCTCTCGGGGGTTGGGGCAAGCCAACCACCCCCGCCCACGGCCGCCCAAATCGGGGTGCGGAACGCACTTGCACTAGAAATCGAACAGATGTTTCACTGCTGGTGCAGGTGCTACCGAGGAGGCGTCATGCGCTGGGAGAACCTCACCGTGGAGTCCGGCGGCCACAGCCGGGCGGCCGACGCCGCGCTGTTCGGCGCGGACGCCGTGGTCACCCGTACCTTCGACACGCCCGAGTTCCGCGGTATCACGTTCCACGAGGTGCGTGCCCGGTCGATCATCAACCGGGTCCCGGGAGCCTCCCGGATGCCCTTCGAGTGGACGATCAACCCCTACCGCGGCTGCTCGCACGCGTGCGTGTACTGCTTCGCCCGCAAGACGCACACCTACCTCGACCTGGACTCGGGCCTGGACTTCGACTCGCAGATCGTGGTCAAGGTGAACGCGCCGGAGCTGCTGCGCCGCCAGCTGGCCTCTCCCCGCTGGCAGGGCGAGCACATCGCGATGGGCACCAACGTCGACTGCTACCAGCGCGCCGAGGGCCGCTACCGGCTGATGCCGGGCATCCTCTCCGCCCTGCGCGACCACGCCAACCCCTTCTCGATACTCACGAAGGGCACGCTGATCCTGCGCGACCTGGACCTCCTGGTCGAGGCCGCCCGGGTGACCGACGTCGGCATCTCGGTCTCGGTCGGCTTCACCGACCCCGTGCTGTGGCGGGCGGTGGAGCCGGGCACGCCGGCCCCCGAGCGCCGCCTGGACGTCGTGCGCACACTCGCCGAGCACGGCATCGGCTGCGGGGTCCTGATGGCCCCGGTGATCCCCTTCCTGAGCGACGACCCGGCGCAGCTGCGCGCCACCGTCCGCGCCGTCGCGGCATCCGGCGCCACCTCGGTCACGCCCCTGGTACTGCATCTGCGCCCCGGCGCCCGGGAGTGGTTCACGGCCTGGCTGACCCACCACCACCCGCACCTGGTCCGCCGTTACGAGCGGCTGTACGCGGACGGTTCCTACGCGCCGAAGTGGTACCAGCGCCGGATCACCCGTCAGGTGCACGAGCTGGCCCAGGAGTACGGGATCGGGCCCGCGCGGGCGGGGATGCCGCGGCGGATCCGGCCGCCGGAGCCGGCCGAGCCGGCCGTGGCCGAACCGACTCAACTGTCGCTGATCTGAGAGCATTCGAGGGCATCCGGCGACCCGATCGGGTCAACTATTGCCAGAACGAGTTCTTCCGGGGGTGCTTCTCGGGACGATGCGGCGAGGACCGTACCACTCGCGGTCCGCCCCCCGTCCTGGGAGGACTCCATGAGGAAACGCGCAGCCGTGCTGTGCGGTGCCGCCGTCGTCGTGGCGGGGAGCGTCGCGGCCGTCCCCGCCGACGCGAGCGCCCCGAGCAGCGCGCAGGCCGCCCCGGCGGCCGAGCTCACCTGGCAGAACTGCGGCACCACCAACTACCCGACGCTTCAGTGCGCGTCCCTCCAGGTGCCGCTCGACCACCAGAACCCCTACGGGCGGCAGATCACGCTCGCCCTCTCGCGCGTGAAGCACACCGCGAAGAAGAGCCAGGGCCCGCTGCTGGTCAACCCCGGCGGCCCCGGCGGCAGCGGACTCACACTCGCCGGTTTCGTCGCCGCCTCGCTGCCGAAGGCGGTCGCCGCCCGGTACGACGTCATCGGCTTCGACCCGCGCGGGGTGGGCCGGAGCAAGCCCGCCCTGGACTGCGAGCCGGGCCACTTCAACCCGGTCCGCCCCGACACCGTGCCGAGCACCCCGGCCCTGGAGAAGGCCAACCTCGAGCGCGCCGGGTCCTTCGCCGCCGCCTGCGGCCGGAAGTACGCCGGCCTGCTGCCGTACATCAACACCGTGCAGGCCGCGCAGGACATGGACGCGATCCGTGCGGCGACCGGCTACCGCAGGACGAGTTACTTCGGCTACTCGTACGGCACCTATCTGGGCGCGGTGTACGCCAAGCTCTTCCCGCAGCGTGTCAAGCGCCTGGTGCTGGACTCGATCGTCGACCCGGCGGGCGTCTGGTACGACGACAACCTCGGCCAGGACTACGCCTTCAACGACCGGCACCGGGCGCTGATGTCCTGGATCGCCCAGCACGACTCCACGTACAAGCTGGGCACCGACCCGGAGAGGATCGAGGCCAAGTGGTACGCGATGCGCCGGGCGCTCGCGAAGAAGCCGGCCGGCGGCAAGGTGGGCGCCTCCGAACTGGAGGACACCTTCATCCCCGGCGGCTACTACGACGGCTACTGGCCCTACCTCGCCGAGGCGTTCGCGGCCTACGTGAACGACAGGAACACCGACCCGCTGGTCGAGGCGTACGAGCGGTTCGGCGCGGTCGACGCGTCCGGCGACAACGGCTACAGCATCTACACCTCGGTGCAGTGCCGGGACGCCTCCTGGCCGCGGGGCTGGGACCAGTGGCGCAAGGACAACTGGCGGGTGTACGACAGGGCGCCGTTCATGGCCTGGAACAACGCCTGGTACAACGCACCGTGCGCCTTCTGGCCGACGGACTCCCTGCGGCCGGTCGACGTGGCCAACGGAAAGCTGCCGCCGGTGCTGCTGTTCCAGGCGACCAACGACGCGGCGACGCCGTACCTGGGCGGTCTGACGGTCCATCGGCTGCTGGCCGGCTCGAGCTTCGTGGTCGAGCAGGGCGGCGGCAACCACGGCATCACGCTGAGCGGGAACGCCTGCCTGGACAAGTACCTGGCGCACTACCTGTCCGACGGCACGGTGCCGCGCAGCGGGCGGGAGATCGACGCGGTCTGCCCGAAGCTGCCCGATCCCGAGCCACTGGCCGCGAAGGGTGCCTCGAGCCCGACCCGCGGCTCGACGTTGCACGGCATGGTCGGCTTCCGCGGCTGAGCTGCGAGGGCCCTCGGGGGCGGGCATTGTCAGACCCGTGGTCCACCATGGACGCATGAGTGAGCTGACCAGGTTTCCCGCCCCCGGGGGGGTCTTCCCCGCGGCCCAGTACAGCCATGTCGTCATGGGCACCGGCCGCTTCGTCGCGATCGCCGGCCAGCTGGCCCTGGACGAGAAGGGCGAACTCGTCGGCGAGGGCGATCCCGACGCACAGGCCCGCCAGGTCTTCGAGAACCTGCGCCGCTGCCTGACCGCCGCCGGGGCGACCTTCGACGACATCGTCAAACTCACCTTCTTCGTCACGGACATGGCCCACATGCCCGCGATCCGCACGGCCCGCGCCGCCCACATACCGGACGACCGTCTCCCGGCCGCCTCCGCGATACAGGTCGCCTCGCTGGTCCGCCGCGAGTTCCTGATGGAGATCGAGGCCTTCGCGGTCGTGGGCCCGTGAACGGCCGACCGGTACGGGAGATGACCCTGGCCGACTGCGAGCGCGTGGCCGAGATCCGCGTCGGCGGCTGGCAGAGCGCCTACCGAGGCATCGTCCCGCAGTCCCACCTCGACGCGATGAGCGTGCCGGAGGACACCGAGCGCCAGCGGACGCGCTTCCTGCAGCGCAGTCCCGGCGTGCTGAACCTGGTCGCCGAGCAGGACGGGAAGGTCGTCGGCTGGCTCTGCCACGGCCCCTACCGGGACGGCGAAGCGCGCACGGCGGACGCCGAGCTGTACGCGCTCTACGTCGCCCCTGACCGGTACCGGGACGGGATCGGCCGGGCTCTCCTCGAGGAGTCCCTGCGGCGCTGTACGGCCGCCGGGCACGACCGCATGTTCCTCTGGGTCCTCAGGGAGAACGGTCGCGCCCGGCGCTTCTACGAGGCGGCGGGCTTCCGCTGCGACGGGGTCGAGGAACCGTTCGTGGTGGACGGGGTCGAGGTGCCGGAGGTGCGGTACGTGAGGGCGCCGGCCGGTTGACGCGCCGTCACCGTTGCTTGGGGATGCGTGCCAGGGCCCGTACCGCCGCCTCCGCCAGGGCGGGGTGGGCGAGCGCCTCCGTGAGGACGGGACGGGCGCGGGCGTCCTCCAGGGCGCCGAGCCCCTCCACGCAGGCGAGGGCCACGCGCCGGTAGGGGTCTCGCGGCCGCAGCCGCCGTTCCAGGGTGGTGATCAGGGCCGGTACGGACTCCGGGGCGCGCAACCGCGTCAGCAGCCGGACCGGGTGCAGGGCGTAGGCGATGCGGAGTTCGTTGGTGGCGAGGGCGGCGGCCGCGCGGGCGGTGCGCGGGTCGCCGAGCTTGGCGAGGGCGTACGCGGCCGACGCGCAGCGCTGCGGGTCACGGTGGTTGAGCAGCAGGACGAGGGCCTCGAAGGCACGCCGGTCCCCCGCGAGCCCGAGCCGGAACGCGGCCAGCTCCCTGGCCCACAGGGGCTGCCCCGGCTCGGTGAGCACGCCGGCCAGCTGGTCGAGGTCGTCGGTCGCCGTGAGCCGGTCGTACGCGGCGGACCCCCCGGACTCCTGCCGTGAACGCTCCGTGAGTGATCGCAACTCTTCGTCCATGACCCCGAGCGTAGAGGGGGCGTGGATCGCCCGGGACCTACATCACAAACACGGGGACTGGCGCGCTCGTTACCCACCGGTTAAGCTCATACGAGCGAGTCACCCTCTCGCACCCTGCTGACAGCGGCCTGGTGACGCAGCCGTTGTCAGAGCAGTCGGTTCGGTACCTCGAGTACCGCAGCACGACCCGGCCACGGGACAGGGCCGGTCGGACACCACCGTTCGCTCCGGGCGTGTGCACGCCCACGGCGACGGTACCGGGCGTGTGCGCTCGCAGCCCGGCACCACCCGCACCTTCCTCACGCACCCGGTGCGTCCCGGCCCGCCTCGGCAGGCCCGATACGGCGCACCCGGGCGCGCTCCCAGTCGTCACCCTCATTCCTGGAGTCCCGCGATGGCCACTCCCCTGTCCCAGACCCCTTCGTCCGCGCTCACGACGGTCGCCGTCGTCGGCCTCGGCACCATGGGCACCGGTATCACCGAGGTCCTCGCCAAGGCCGGCCGCGAGGTCGTCGGCATCGACATCAGCGAGGCCGCCGCCGCCAAGTCGCTGGCCCATCTGGAGGCCGCCACCGCGCGTGCCGTGAAGCGGGGCCGGCTGACCGAGCAGGAGCGCGCCGACGTCCTCGCCCGCGTCCGCACCTCCACCGACCTGCGCGCCGCGGCCGACGCCGACCTGGTCATCGAGGTGGCTCCGGAGTCGTACGAGATCAAGCAGCAGATCTTCCGTGAGCTCGACGGGATCGTGCGCCCGGAGACGATCCTGACGACCGGCACCAACGCCCTGTCGGTGACCCGGCTGGCCGCCGACTCGGCCCGTCCGGAGCGCGTGCTCGGCCTGCACTTCTTCAACCCGGCGCCGGCGATGAGGCTGGTCGAGGTCGTCTCCTCGGTGCTGACCGCGCCGGCCGCCGTCACGGCCGTCACCGACCTCGCCCTGGACCTCGGCAAGGAGCCCGTCGCGGTCGGCGACCGGCCCGGGTTCGTCGCCGACGGGCTGCTTTTCGGCTACCTCAACCAGGCCGCCTCGATGTACGAGGCCAAGTACGCCTCCCGCGAGGACATCGACGCCGCGATGCGGCTGGGCTGCGGCCTGCCGATGGGCCCGCTGGCCCTGCTGGACCTGATCGGCGTGGACACCGCCCGTACCGTCCTGGAGGCCATGTACGCCGAGTCCCACGACCGGCTGCACGCCCCCGCCCCGATCCTGGGGCAGCTCAGTGAGGCGGGCCTGACCGGCCGCAAGTCGGGACGCGGCTTCTACACCTACGAGGCCCCCGGCAGCGCGACGGTCGTCCCGGACGCGCTGACGCCCCTGACCGGCGGCCTGGCGGTGCCCGGTCGCCCGGTCCGCTCCGTCGGTGTCGCGGGCTCGGGCACCATGGCGTCCGGCATCGCCGAGGTCTTCGCCAAGGCGGGCTTCGACGTCGTCCTGGCGGCCCGCAGCGAGGAGAAGGCGCAGGCGGCCAAGGCCCGGATCGGCACGTCGCTCTCGCGTTCCGTCGACAAGGGCCGGCTGACCGCCGAGGCCGCCGCGCAGACGCTGGACCGGATCACGGCGGCGGGCTCCTACGAGTCCTTCGCGGACGTCGACCTGGCCGTCGAGGCGGTCGCCGAGGACCTGGAGATCAAGCAGCAGCTGTTCGCCGCGCTGGACAAGGTCTGCAAGCCGGGCGCGGTGCTGGCCACCACGACCTCCTCGCTGCCGGTCGTCGCCTGCGCACGGGCCACCTCCCGTCCGCAGGACGTGATCGGCATGCACTTCTTCAACCCGGCGCCCGCGATGAAGCTGGTCGAGGTCGTCCGCACGGTGCTGACGGCCGAGGACGTGCACGCCACGGTCCGCGAGGTCTGCGTCAGGATCAGGAAGCACGCGGTCGACTGCGGCGACCGTGCGGGCTTCATCGTGAACGCCCTGCTGTTCCCGTACCTCAACAACGCGATCAAGATGGTGCAGGAGCACTACGCGTCCCTGGACGACATCGACGCGGCGATGAAGCTGGGCGGCGGCTACCCGATGGGCCCGTTCGAGCTGCTGGACGTCGTCGGGCTCGACGTGTCCCTGGCGATCGAGAAGGTCCTGCACCGCGAGTTCCGGGACCCGGGCCTGGCTCCGGCCCCGCTGCTCGAGCACCTGGTGGCCGCGGGCTGCCTCGGCCGCAAGACCGGCCGCGGCTTCCGCGAATATGCCCGCCGCTGACGGCGTCGGCGACTGGTTCCGAGCGGAGGCGGACTGGGGCGGCCTGCTCGACCCCGCTGGAGGACCCCCGCCCGCCGAGGGCGGGGGAACCCCGGTACCGGCGCGACAAGCTGCGAACATGCAGTACGTTCGGGTCATGTCCCAGCCCGCCAGGTCCTCACGTACACCAGCCACGCCCGACGCACCGGAGAGTGCCGCGGGCAGCCGCGCCGCCGCCCAACGGCTCAAGATGCGCCGCGAACTGGCGGCCGCGGCCATGGAACTGTTCGCGACCAAGGGGTACGAGGCGACCACCGTCGACGAGATCGCGGCCGCGGCCGGCGTCGCCCGCCGCACCTTCTTCCGCCACTTCCGTTCCAAGGAAGAGGCGATCTTCCCCGACCACGACGACACCCTGATCCGTGCGGAGGCCGTGCTCAACGCGGCTCCGGCGCACGAGCACCCGCTCGACACGGTGTGCCGCGGCATCAAGGAAGTCATGCGGATGTACGCGGCCCGCCCGGAGATCTCGGTCGCCCGCTACAAGCTGACGCGCGAGGTGCCGACCCTGCGCGAGGCGGAGATCGCGTCGGTGGCCCGCTACGAGCGCCTCTTCACCCGTTATCTCCTCGGCCATTTCGACGAGCACGCGCACGACGACGACGCCAACGACGACCCGCTGCTGGCGGAGGTGGCCGCGTCCGCCGTGGTCACCGCCCACAACCACGTGCTGCGGCGCTGGCTGCGGGCCGGCGGCCAGGGCGACGTGGAGACGCAGCTGGACCACGCCTTCGCGATCGTGCAGAAGACGTTCGGGACGGGCATCGGGGCGGGGCGTTCGACCCCGCCCCAGCCGTCGGGCACCCCAGCGACGGTCTCCGCCCAGGGCGAGGTGCTGGTCGCGGTCGCCCGCACCGACGCGCCCCTGGACGAGGTGATGCGGACGATCGAGCAGGCGCTCAAGGAGCGCTGAGCGAGCGACCGCCACTGTGACGACGGCCACCCTCGGGGTGGCCGTTTTGGCATGTCGGGGCCCCTTTTCGCGCGGATTTCAGCGGCCGTTCGATCGATCATCGCTCATTTGTTACGTAAAGATTTCACCTGAGAGCAATCTCTGGCACTCAGTGCCTTGCAGCCTGACACGCGGTGTCATACGTTGATGGTGTCGGGCTGTCCCGGCAGGCCCACCGCCTGCGCGCCCGACGCCTGCGTCACAGGCAACCTCCCGCGCCGACCAAGCGCTGCCGAAGCACCACAGCCGAACCGACGGCACCTCCCGAAAACCCTCAGCAGCACACCGACGTAACCCTCAGCGTCCCCTTTGGGACGCGTATCGCCGGAGGCAACACCGTGACCGTGAAGGACATCCTCGACGCGATCCAGTCGCCGGACTCGACGCCCGCCGACTTCGCCGCCCTGCCGCTCCCCGAGTCGTACCGCGCCATCACCGTGCACAAGGACGAGACGGAGATGTTCGCGGGCATGCAGACCCGCGACAAGGACCCGCGCAAGTCGCTCCACCTGGACGAGGTTCCGCTGCCGGAGCTCGGCCCGGGCGAGGCCCTGGTGGCCGTCATGGCCTCCTCGGTCAACTACAACTCCGTGTGGACCTCGATCTTCGAGCCCCTGTCGACCTTCGGGTTCCTGGAGCGCTACGGCAAGGTCAGCGAGCTCACCAAGCGCCACGACCTGCCGTACCACATCATCGGCTCCGACCTCGCGGGCGTCGTCCTGCGCACCGGCCCCGGCGTCAACGCCTGGAAGCCCGGTGACGAGGTCGTCGCGCACTGCCTGTCGGTGGAGCTGGAGTCCAGCGACGGCCACAACGACACGATGCTCGACCCCGAGCAGCGCATCTGGGGCTTCGAGACCAACTTCGGCGGCCTCGCCGAGATCGCGCTGGTCAAGTCCAACCAGCTGATGCCCAAGCCGGGTCACCTGTCGTGGGAGGAGGCCGCCGCCCCGGGCCTGGTCAACTCCACCGCCTACCGGCAGCTGGTCTCCCGCAACGGCGCCGCCATGAAGCAGGGCGACAACGTCCTGATCTGGGGCGCGAGCGGCGGACTCGGCTCGTACGCCACCCAGTTCGCGCTGGCCGGCGGAGCCAACCCGATCTGTGTCGTCTCCAGCCCGGAGAAGGCGGACATCTGCCGCTCGATGGGCGCCGAGAACGTCATCGACCGCAACGCCGAGGGCTACCGGTTCTGGAAGGACGAGCAGACCCAGGACCCGAGGGAGTGGAAGCGCTTCGGCAAGCGCATCCGCGAGCTGACCGGCGGCGAGGACATCGACATCGTCTTCGAGCACCCCGGCCGCGAGACCTTCGGCGCCTCGGTCTTCGTCACCCGCAAGGGCGGCACCATCACCACCTGCGCCTCCACCTCGGGCTACATGCACGAGTACGACAACCGCTACCTGTGGATGTCCCTGAAGCGGATCATCGGCTCGCACTTCGCCAACTACCGCGAGGCCTGGGAGGCCAACCGGCTCATCGCGAAGGGCAAGATCCACCCGACGCTCTCCAAGGTCTACTCCCTGGAGGACACCGGGCAGGCCGCCCACGACGTGCACCGCAACGCCCACCAGGGCAAGGTCGGCGTGCTGTGCCTCGCCCCCGAGGAGGGCCTCGGCGTGCGCGACGAGGAGATGCGCGCCAAGCACGTCGACGCCATCAACCGCTTCCGCAACATCTGAGACACCCGGGGTCATAGATGACTGAGCGTCAGCCCGCCGACGGCATACGGGAGAAGGACCGGCCGTGGCTCATGCGCACGTATGCCGGGCACTCCACCGCCGAGGCGTCCAACGAGCTGTACCGGCGCAACCTCGCCAAGGGCCAGACCGGTCTGTCGGTGGCGTTCGACCTGCCGACGCAGACCGGCTACGACTCCGACCACATCCTCGCCCGCGGCGAGGTGGGCCGGGTCGGCGTGCCGATCGCGCACCTCGGTGACATGCGCCGGCTGTTCCAGGACATCCCCCTGGAGCAGATGAACACCTCGATGACGATCAACGCCACCGCCATGTGGCTGCTGGCGCTCTACCAGGTCGTCGCCGAGGAGCAGGGTGCGGACATCACCCGGCTCCAGGGCACGACCCAGAACGACATCGTCAAGGAATACCTGTCGCGGGGGACCCATGTCTTCCCACCGGGGCCCTCACTCCGGCTGACGACGGACATGATCGCCTACACGGTCTCCCACATCCCGAAGTGGAACCCGATCAACATCTGCAGCTACCACCTGCAGGAGGCGGGCGCCACGCCGGTCCAGGAGATCGCCTACGCGATGTCCACCGCGATCGCGGTTCTCGATGCCGTACGCGACTCAGGGCAGGTCCCCGCCGAGAAGTTCGGGGACGTCGTGGCCCGTATCTCCTTCTTCGTGAACGCGGGTGTCCGCTTCATCGAGGAGATGTGCAAGATGCGGGCGTTCGGGCGGATCTGGGAGAAGATCACGCTCGAGCGGTACGGCATCGAGAACCCCAAACAGCGCCGCTTCCGCTACGGCGTCCAGGTCAACTCCCTCGGCCTGACCGAGGCGCAGCCGGAGAACAACGTCCAGCGGATCGTGCTGGAGATGCTGGCCGTGACCCTCTCGAAGGACGCCCGCGCACGTGCCGTGCAGCTGCCGGCCTGGAACGAGGCCCTGGGCCTGCCGCGCCCCTGGGACCAGCAGTGGTCGCTGCGCATCCAGCAGGTGCTCGCCCACGAGAGCGACCTGCTGGAGTACGAGGACATCTTCGAGGGCTCGAAGGTGATCGAGGCGAAGGTCGCCCGACTGGTCGAGGACTCCCTCGCCGAGATCGAGCGGATCCAGGAGATGGGCGGCGCGATGGCCGCCGTCGAGTCCGGCTACCTCAAGGCGCAGCTCGTCTCCTCGCACGCCGAGCGGCGGGCCCGTATCGAGTCGGGCCAGGAGAAGATCGTCGGCGTCAACATCTTCGAGACGACCGAGCCCAATCCGCTCACCGCCGATCTCGACACGGCCATCCAGACGGTCGATCCGGCCGTCGAGGCCCGCGTCATCGCGGCGCTGCAGCACTGGCGCGACACCCGTTACCAGCCGCCCTTCAACCACCCGCGTCCCTGCAAGGCGCTGGAGAAGCTGAAGGAGGCCGCGAAGGGCACCGACAACCTCATGGAGGCCACCCTGGAGTGCGCCCGCGCCGGTGTCACGACCGGCGAGTGGGCCGGGGCCCTGCGCGAGGTGTTCGGTGAGTTCCGCGCGCCGACCGGCGTGTCGTCCGCGCCGGTCGCGGTCGCCGCCGAGGAGGGCTCGGCGATGAGCGAGGTGCGCCGCAAGGTGGACGCCACCGCCCGCGACCTCGGCGTCGGCAAGCTGCGCTTCCTGGTCGGCAAGCCCGGTCTGGACGGGCACTCCAACGGCGCCGAGCAGATCGCCGTGCGGGCCCGTGACGCCGGGTTCGAGGTGGTCTACCAGGGCATCCGCCTGACGCCCGAACAGATCGTGGACGCGGCCCTCGCCGAGGACGTGCACGCGGTCGGCCTGTCCATCCTGTCCGGCTCGCACGCCCAGTTGGTGCCGGACGTGCTCGAACGGCTGCGTGTGGCCGGTGCCACAGATATACCCGTCATCGCCGGTGGGATCATCCCCAATGGAGACGCCGAGCAGCTCAGGGCCGCCGGAGTGGCCGCCGTCTTCACCCCGAAGGACTTCGACATCACCGGCATCATCGGCCGCATCGTGGACGAGATCCGCACAGCGAACAAGCTCGACCCCCTGGAGGTCCCCGCATGACCGTCAACCGTCTGCGTCCCCGCCGCTCGTGTCTCGCGGTACCGGGAAGCAACCCCCGCTTCCTGGAGAAGGCGCAGGGCCTCCCGGCGGACCAGGTCTTCCTCGACCTGGAGGACGCGTGCGCGCCGCTCGCCAAGCCCGAGGCGCGGCACACCATCGTCAAGTTCCTCAACGAGGGTGACTGGACGGGCAAGACGAGGGTCGTGCGCGTCAACGACTGGACGACCGAGTGGACGTACCGCGATGTCGTGACCGTGGTCGAGGGGGCCGGCCAGAACCTCGACTGCATCATGCTGCCGAAGGTGCAGGACGCGCAGCAGATCGTCGCCCTGGACCTGCTGCTGACCCAGATCGAGAAGACCATGGGCTTCGAGGTCGGCAAGATCGGCATCGAGGCGCAGATCGAGAACGCGCAGGGGCTCAACAACGTCAACGAGATCGCGACGGCCTCCCAGCGCGTCGAGACGATCATCTTCGGCCCCGCCGACTTCATGGCGTCGATCAACATGAAGTCGCTGGTCGTGGGCGAGCAGCCGCCCGGCTACCCGGCGGACGCCTACCACTACATCCTGATGAAGATCCTGATGGCCGCCCGCGCCAACAACCTCCAGGCGATCGACGGCCCCTACCTGCAGATCCGCAACATCGACGGCTACCGCGAGGTCGCCCAGCGCGCCGCGGCGCTCGGCTTCGACGGCAAGTGGGTGCTGCACCCGGGCCAGGTCGAGGCGTCCAACGAGATCTTCTCGCCCTCCCAGGAGGACTACGACCACGCGGAGCTGATCCTGGACGCGTACGACTACTACACGTCCGAGGCCGGCGGCAAGAAGGGCTCGGCGATGCTCGGCGACGAGATGATCGACGAGGCCAGCCGCAAGATGGCGCTGGTCATCTCCGGCAAGGGCCGTGCGGCGGGCATGCAGCGCACGTCGAAGTTCGAGATCCCGGAGGGCTGAGCGCGATGCAGTTCGGACGCACCTACGAGGAGTTCGAGGTCGGGGCGACGTACAAGCACTGGCCGGGCAAGACGGTCACGGAGTACGACGACCACCTGTTCTGTCTCCTCACCATGAACCACCACCCGCTCCACATGGACACCAACTACGCGGAGAAGACGACGGACTTCGGCAAGAACGTCGTCGTGGGCAACTACGTCTACTCCCTCCTGCTCGGCATGAGCGTGCCGGACATCTCCGGCAAGGCGATCGCCAACCTGGAGATCGAGTCGCTGAGGCACGTGGCGCCGACCTTCCACGGCGACACGATCTACGGCCAGACGACCGTGCTCGACAAGTGGCCGTCGAAGTCGAAGAACGACCGCGGGATCGTCTACGTCGAGACCAAGGGCTACAAGCAGGACGGCACGCTGGTCTGTGTGTTCCGCCGCAAGGTGATGGTGCCGACCGAGACGTACATCAAGGAGCGCGGCGGCGAGCAGCCCGGCCGCCCGGAACTTCAGGAGGGCTGAGCCCCATGGCACGCCTCGCCCAGACCGCCGGTCTGACGGACATCCAGCAGGAGATCCTCTCCACCGTCCGCGACTTCGTGGACAAGGAGATCATCCCGGTCGCCACCGAGCTGGAGCACCGCGACGAGTACCCCCAGCAGATCGTGGACGGTCTCAAGGAGCTGGGCCTGTTCGGGCTGATGATCCCCGAGGAGTACGGGGGCCTGGGCGAGTCGCTGCTCACCTACGCGCTCTGCGTCGAGGAGATCGCCCGCGGCTGGATGTCGGTGTCCGGCATCATCAACACCCACTTCATCGTGGCGTACATGCTCAAGCAGCACGGGACGCAGGAGCAGAAGGACCACTTCCTGCCGCGCATGGCGGCCGGTGACATCCGCGGCGCCTTCTCGATGTCGGAGCCGGGCCTCGGCTCGGACGTGTCCGCCATCACCTCCAAGGCGGTCAGGGACGGCGACGAGTACGTCCTGAACGGCCAGAAGATGTGGCTCACGAACGGCGGAACGTCAAGTCTGGTCGCCGTACTCGTCCGAAGTGATGAAGGACACCCCGAGGGGACCGCTCCCCACCGGTCGATGACGACCTTCCTGGTCGAGAAGGAGCCCGGCTTCGGAGAGGTCCGCCCCGGCCTCACCATCCCCGGCAAGATCGACAAGATGGGCTACAAGGGCGTCGACACGACCGAACTCATCATGGACGGCCTGCGGATTCCGGCCGACCGGGTGCTCGGCGGCGTCACCGGCAGGGGTTTTTACCAGATGATGGACGGTGTCGAGGTCGGCCGTGTCAACGTGGCGGCGCGTGGCTGCGGCGTCGCTCAGCGCGCCTTCGAGCTCGGTGTCCGGTACGCGCAGCAGCGGCACACCTTCGGCAAGCCGATCGCCCAGCACCAGGCCATCCAGTTCAAGCTGGCCGAGATGGCTACCAAGGTCGAGGCCGCGCATGCCATGATGGTCAACGCCGCACGCAAAAAGGACTCCGGTGAACGAAACGACCTCGAGGCCGGAATGGCGAAGTACCTGGCCTCCGAGTACTGCAAGGAGGTCGTGGAGGACGCCTTCCGGATCCACGGCGGGTACGGCTTCTCCAAGGAGTACGAGATCGAGCGCCTCTACCGGGAGGCCCCGATGCTGCTGATCGGTGAAGGTACCGCCGAAATCCAGAAAATGATCATCGGCCGCAGGTTGCTCGAAGAGTATCGGTTCCAGGGCTAGATGTCCGGATACGGGGTGTTTTCTTGGAGAAGAAGGTCACACCCCGTAGGCACAACTCGGCCGCCGACTCGTCTTCCTGGCTTGCCGAGTTGCGGCCCGCGACCGGTACGATCCCGGGAAAGCCGCCGTCCCCCGTTACAGCGCGGCATCATCCGCTACGAAGGTCATCCATGCCCCACAGCCAAACCTCTGCACCACGCGACAGCCTGGCAGGCGTACGTCTTGCGCGCGGAGCATCGCCGTGGCTTCTGCCGACCGTCGCCACCGCAGCCCTCAGCCTCGCCCGCGCGCGCCGCTCCGGCGCCGCCAAGGCCGTGGCCGTGCCCGCCACCGCGCTCGCGGCGGGCATGCTGTGGTTCTTCCGCGACCCGGAGCGCGAGATCGCCACGGGCCGGGTCATCTCCCCCGCCGACGGTGTGGTGCAGAGCATCATGCCGTGGAAGGACGGCCGCACCCGGGTCGCGATCTTCATGAGCCCGCTCAACGTCCACGTCAACCGCGCGCCGCTCGCCGGCACGGTGACGTCCGTCGAGCACATCCCCGGCGGGTTCGTTCCGGCGTTCAACAAGGAGAGCGAGAACAACGAGCGCGTAGTCTGGCATTTCGACACCGAACTCGGCGACATCGAGATGGTCCAGATCGCCGGCGCGGTGGCCCGCCGTATCGTCCCCTACCTCCCGCAGGGCACGAAGGTCGAGCAGGGCGACCGTATCGGTCTGATCCGCTTCGGCTCGCGCGTCGACGTCTACCTGCCCGAGGGCGTGGAGGTCGCGGTCGAGGTCGGTCAGAAGACCGTGGCTGGGGTGACTCGCATTGACCGTGATTGATCCTGATACCCAGGCGGGCTGGGTGCCCGAGGCCGACGAGGTGGACGAAGAGGAGGAGATGCCCCTCTCTCTCCGCCTCTCAATAGCGGACACCCTCACCCTCGGTAACGCCACCTGCGGTTTCATGGCGGTGTACTTCACCACCACCGGCATCCTGATCCCGCACCTCACCGGCCACGACGAGTCGGCGGGCATGGCCCGGCACAGCGCGGCCACGGCGGTGATCCTGATGCTGTGCGCGGCGGTCTTCGACCTGTTCGACGGCCTGGTCGCGCGCAAGCTGCGCTCCTCCCCCATGGGCGCGGAGCTGGACAACCTCTCCGACCTGATCAGCTTCGGTCTGGCACCGGCGTACTTCGTGCTGGTCTACGGCATGGTCGCGGACGACGCCCACCAGAGAGTGGCCGCGGTCGGGGCGATCGTGGTGCTGCTGGCCGTCGTCCTGCGCCTGGCGCGCTTCTCGTGCGTGACGGTGCCGAACGGGATGTTCCAGGGCATGCCCTCGCCGTTCGGCGCGCTGACGGTGGTGTCGATCGTGCTGCTGGAGCTGCCCTTCGTGGCGACGCTCCTTGCGATCCTGGGCACGGCCTGGCTGATGGTGAGCCGGGTGGAGTACCCGAAGCCGCGGGGGCGCCTCGCGGTGGCGATGCTGACCTGGATCGTCGTGTCCATGGGGCTGCTCGCCGCCTGGGCGTTCGACGCCCCGAGCGGTCAGCTGCTCCTCCAGACGGGCTGCGCCCTGCAGCTGGTCACCGGCGCGGTGATCCCGCTGTTCGCCACGGCCCGCCGGGTGAACAACTTCCGCGACAACCGGCGCGAGGCGCGGGCGGCTCAGCCGTAGCACTGCGTTGGCTCGGGCCCCGGACCGGTGTGGTTCGGGGCCTTTGCTTTGCGTGCGGGGCGTTGGCGTGCCGGTCCGGGGGCTGCCGCCCCCAGGCCCCCGCTTCGGCCCTGGACGGGCCCCGTCCTCAATCTCCCCCAGAGGGGGGACCCCCAGACGGGCTGTGGGGGCTGAACTCAGCTCAGGAAGTCCTGGGCGATTCGTTCTGCCACTCGTTCCAGGATCGGACCCGCCTCGGCGATGCACTTGGCCACGTCGGGCTCGGCGTCCGTCAGGGGGTAGACGCGGCGGATTCCCGCGCGGCCCAGGGCCTCCGGGGGGAGGGCCAGGCGGCCGCAGACCGCGATGACCTCCTTGTCCGCTGCCCGGGCCGCCGCGGCGACGCCCGCGGGGGCCTTGCCGTGCAGGGTCTGTTCGTCCAGGGAGCCCTCGCCGGTGATCACCAGCGTGGCCCACTCCAGGGCGGGAGCGAAGCCCAGGACCTCGAGCATGACCTCGATGCCGGGGCGGAAGCGGGCGCCGAGCAGCAGAGCGCCGAAGCCGATGCCGCCGGCGGCGCCCGCGCCCGGGGACGCGGCGTACTCGGCCGCCCGCGCGTCGGCCGTCTCCTCCAGCACCTTCGCGTAGTGCGCGAGGGCCGAGTCGAGGGTCGCCACGTCGTCCGGGGAGGCGCCCTTCTGCGGGCCGTAGACGGCCGGGGCGCCCTTGGGGCCGGTCAGCGGGTTGTCGACGTCGCTGGCCAGGATCAGTTCCACGGCCGCGAGGCGCGGGTCAAGGCCCGAGAGGTCGGCGGACGCCAGCTCGGCGAGGCCGCCGCCGCCCGGCGGCACCGGCTCCCCGTCCCCGTCCAGGAACCGCGCGCCCAGCGCGGACAGCATGCCCGCTCCGCCGTCGGTGGTCGCGCTGCCGCCGACGCCGAACACGATCGTCCGCGCACCGGCGTCCAGCGCGGCGCGCAGCAGTTCGCCGGAGCCGTACGTCGACGCCGACAGCGGTGCGAAGACGCCTCTGGGCAGCCGCTGCAGCCCGCTGGCCTCCGCCATCTCCACGACCGCGGTACCGGCGCGGAGCGCGAAAGCGGCCGTGACCTCGTGCCCGAGTGGTCCGGCGACCCGTACCTCCCGGCGCTCGAACCCGGCCGCGACCGCCGCGTCCACGGTCCCGTCGCCGCCGTCGGCCACGGGCAGCGCCTCCACCTCCAGCCCCGGCACGACGCGGCGCAGTCCGGCCGTCACGCGCTCGGCCACCTGCACGGCCGTCAGCGACCCTTTGAACTTGTCCGCGGCGATGAGCACACGCTGTGTCACCTGTATCCCCTTGCTCTCCGGGCCTCACGCACGTCAAGGCCAGTCGCGCCGCTGCGACCATAACCGGAGCACAGGCCCCCCGTCATGCCGAGACCGGCCCCTGAGAACGGCGTGGGAGCAACCTACGAGCGCCGTGCTAAGCGCCTGTGCGGACGCCCGAATGCGCACACGCGCCCCCGGAATCGGGTAAACCGGAGCTATGACCCCTGTGGGCACCGAGCCAGAGCTCGCCGACCGCGTCCTCGGGGGCTGGCTGGGCCGGATCGCGGGCAACATGCTCGGCAAGCCGGTCGAGCAGGGCGACCTGTGGACGCGGGACCGTATCGACCGCTACCTGCGGCAGGCCGCCGCCCTGCCCCTGACCGACTACCTGCCCGAGCCGGCCGTCGAGAGCGACGGCTTCGAACTGCGCCCGGAGTGGCGCCAGTGCGTGCGCGGCCGGATCCACGGGAGCTGCCGGGACGACGACGTCGACTACGCCATCCTCGGCCTCGACCTGCTGGAGACGCACGGCTTCGGCTTCAGCACCGAGCAGGTCGGCGACCTCTGGCTGCTGAGACTGCCGTACCTGCAGACCTTCACCGCGGAGCGGGCGGCCTACCGGAATCTCGCCAACGGCCTGAAACCGCCCCTGACCGCCACCTACGACAACCCCTACCAGGAGTGGATCGGCGCCCTGATCCGCGCCGACATCTACGGCTGGACCTGCCCGGGCGCGCCCCGTCGCGCCGCGTCCCTGGCCCGCCGGGACGCCGTGCTCTCGCACACCGGCAACGGGGTGTACGGCGCGATGTGGGCGGCGGCGCTGATCGCGGCGGCGTTCACGGCCCCGACGGTCCGGCACGCGGTGGACGAGGCGCTGGCCGTCATCCCGGCGAGCAGCCGCCTGGCCCGCACCGTGCGCCGGGTCGTCTCGCTCCACGACACCCGGATGACCTGGGAGGACACCCTCGCCACCGTCGGCGAGGAGACCACCGGTCTGGGCTGGATCCACACCGTCCCGAACTCGGCGGTGCTCACGGCGGGCCTGCTGTACGGCGACGGCGACTTCACCCGCACCATCACGCTCACCGTCCGCGGCGGCCTGGACACCGACTCCAACGGCGCGACGGCGGGCTCGGTGGCCGGCGTCCTGACCGGCGCGGAGGCGATCCCGTCCCAGTGGAAGGACCCCCTGGAGGACACGGTCCGCAGTGCGGTCTTCGGCTTCGACGGCGTACGGATCAGCGAGCTGGCGCGGCGGACGCTGGAGCTGGCGAAGGCGGAGAGCTGAGCAGGCACGGCTGGTTACCCTTCCTGAATGACCAGCTCCGAAGATTTCGCCGCGTACGTCGCGGGTCTGCCCCGCATCCTCTCCGGCGCCGCCGCGCTCTTCCGTGACGCGGAGGGCCGTGTGCTGCTCGTGGAGCCCAACTACCGCGAGGGGTGGGCGCTGCCGGGCGGCACGATCGAGTCCGACGACGGCGAGACCCCGCGCCAGGGCGCCCGCCGGGAGACGCTGGAGGAGATCGGCCTCGACCGCGAAGTCGGTCGCCTCCTCGCGGTGGACTGGGTCTACCGGCCCGGCTGGCCGCCGCTGGTGGCGTACCTGTACGACGGCGGGGTCCTCACCGAGGACGACCTCAAGGCGATCCGCCTGCAGGAGGAGGAACTCCTGTCCTGGCGCCTGGTCCCCCGCGAGGACCTCCCCGCGCTCCTGCTGGGCAGCCTCGGCGACCGCGTCCTGGCCGCCCTGGACGTCCTGGCGGAGGGCTCGGGCACGGCGGAGCTGGAGAACGGGCGGCACGTGGGCGGATGAGGCAGGGGCGGGAGGCCGCTCAGAAGAGGCCCGCGCCCCGTTCGAAGTCCAGCAGGCGGCGCTTGCGGTCCAGGCCGCCGCCGTAGCCCGTCAGGCTGCCGTCGGCGCCCACCACCCGGTGGCACGGGACGATGATGCCGACGGGGTTCCTGCCGTTGGCGAGGCCCACCGCGCGGGAGGCGGCGGGATTGCCGAGGGCTTCGGCGAGTTCGCCGTAGGAGCGGGTCTCGCCGAAGGGGATGCTCCGGAGCATGCTCCACACGGACCGTTGGAACGGGGTGCCGGCCAGGCGCAGTTCGAGGGTGAACTCCTTCAACTCGCCGTGGAAGTAGGCCTTCAGCTGGTCCTCGGCCGCCGCGAAGAGGGAGTCGTCGCGCGGTCCGAAGGTCTCCTCGGCGGGGCGGTGGCGTTGTCCGGTCATGTAGAGGCCGCACAGGACTCCGTCGTCGGCCACGAGGGTCAGCGGGCCGTAGGGGCTGGGAACGACCTTGTGGTGCTTCATCGTCGTGGAACGTCCTTACACGGGGAGGAAGTTGATGGGGTGGGAGTCCGTCGCCCACAGGTACTGGACCGCGTACGCCCGCCAGGGGCGCCAGGCCGCCGCGCGGGCCGTGAGCGCCGCCGGGGTGGAGGGCAGGCCCAACTCCTGTGCCGCGCGGCGGATTCCGAGGTCGGTGGGGAGGAAGGCGTCGGGGTCGCCGAGGGCACGCATCGCGATGACATCGACGGTCCAGGGGCCGAAGCCGGGGAGGGCGAGCAGGCGGGCGCGGGTGTGCGACCAGTCGCTCCCGACGCCCAGGTTCACCGTTCCGTCGGCCAGTTGGCGCACCAGCGTGGTGAAGGTGGTGCGGCGGGTGCGCGGCATCGCCAGGGTGTCGGGGTCGAGGGCTGCCAGGCCCCGCGGGGTCGGGAAGAGGTGGGTGAGGCCGCCCTCCGGGTCGTCGACGGGTTCGCCGTGTGCCGTGACCAGGCGGGCCGCGTGGGTGCGGGCGGCGGCTGTGGAGACCTGCTGGCCGAGGACGGCCCGTACGGCGAACTCGGCCTCGTCGACGGTGCGCGGGACGCGCCGGCCGGGGGCCTTGTCCACCAGCGGGGCCAGGACGGGATCCGTGCGGAGCTGGTCGTCGACGGCGACCGGGTCGGCGTCCAGGTCCAGCATGCGGCGGCAGCGGCTGATGGCGACGGGCAGGTCACGCAGGTCGCTGAGGGTGAGGCGGCAGGCGATGTGGTCCGGCCGGGGAGCGAGGGAGACGATGCCGTGACCGTAGGGGAGGCGAAGGGTGCGTCGGTAGGCGCCGTCCCGCCACTCCTCCACACCGGGTACGGCGGTCGCCGCGAGGTGGCCGAAGAGGTTGTCCGGGTTGAGGGGGGCGCGGAAGGGGAGGCGGAGGCCGAGCGTGCCGGGGGTGGCGATCGGCGCCCTGCTTCTGGGCACGCGGGCGCGCAGCTCGCTCGGGGAGAGGGCGAAGACCTCGCGAACGGTGTCGTTGAAGGTGCGGATCGAGGAGAAACCGGCCGCGAAGGCGATCTCCGCCATCGGAAGCGCGGTCGTCTCGATCAACAGGCGGGCGGTCTGGGCGCGTTGGGCGCGGGCGACGGCCAGCGGGCCCGCGCCGAGCTCGGCGAACAGCTGGCGTTCGATCTGGCGGGTGCTGTAGCCGAGGCGGGCCGCGAGGCCGGGCACGCCGTCGCGGTCCACGACGCCGTCGGCGATCAGCCGCATCGCGCGGGCCACGAGGTCGGCGCGCTGGTTCCACTCCGGGGAGCCGGGGCTGGTGTCGGGGCGGCAACGCTTGCAGGCGCGGAAGCCGGCCTGCTGACAGGCGGCGGCGCTGGGGTAGAAGGTCATGTTCTCGGGCTTGGGCGGGACGACGGGGCAGCTGGGTCGGCAGTAGATGCGGGTGGTCAGGACCGCCGTGAAGAACCAGCCGTCGAAGCGGGCGTCCTTGGACTGGACGGCGCGTACGCAGCGCTCTCGGTCGGTGTGCATCCCGTTCTGCATACGTCCAGCATCGGCGACGACCGGCACCGGGGGCTGGCGAGATTCCGACATGGACCTCGGTCTGAACTTCGTTCAGGCGTGCGGGGGCGGTGGGTAGGATGCCCCCATGGGTCATGGAGCCGCCGCCGCGCGGGACGTCACCGAGCGCGTACGGCTGGACGCGGGCAATGTCGGCAAGGTGGCGACCACGCTGCAGGCCCTGTCGACCCCCTCCCGGCTGCTGATCCTCGCACGGCTGCGTGAAGGTCCGCTGCCCGCGACGGAGTTGGCGGCGGAGGTGGGCATGGAACAGTCGGCGTGCTCGCACCAGTTGCGGCTGCTGCGGAACCTGGGGCTGGTCGTCGGCGAGCGACGCGGGCGGTCGGTGGTGTACGCGCTGCACGACCACCATGTCGCCGAACTGCTCGACCAGGCCGTCTACCACGTCGAGCACCTGCGGCTCGGAATCAGTGACGCCGACGAGTGAGGCGGCGCGGCGGCGGATGTGGCCGCTGTACGGTGCCGGGTTCACCACCGCCTTCGGGGCGCACGGCATCGCCGCGAACCTCGGGGCCGCGGGGAAGGGCACCGTCACCTCGCTGCTCGTCCTGGGCGGGCTGCTCGCCCTCTACGACGGCGCCGAGGTCCTGCTCAAGCCGGTGTTCGGCACGCTGGCCGACCGGGTCGGGGCGCGTCCGGTGCTGCTCGGCGGGCTGGTGGCGTTCGCCCTCGCGTCCGCGGTGTACGCCCTCGCGGACAGCCCGGGGTGGCTGTGGGCCGCGCGGCTGGGGCAGGGGGCCGCGGCCTCGGCGTTCTCGCCGGCCGCTTCGGCGCTGGTGTCCCGGCTGAATCCGGCGGCGAGGCAGGGGCGGGCGTTCGGCAGCTACGGCTTCTTCAAGTCGGTCGGCTACACGCTGGGTCCGCTGCTCGGCGGGCTGCTGGTGTGGGCGGGCGGGCTGCGGCTGCTGTTCACCGTGCTGGCGCTGCTCGGCGCGGCCGTGGCGGTGTGGGCGTTGGTCGCCGTACCCGTAGTACCGCCGCTCCCCCGGGCCCGGCAGACGGTGCTGGACCTGGCGCGGCGGCTGGTGGACCGTGCGTTCCTGGTACCGACGGCCGCGCTCGCGGGGGCCACGGCGGCGCTGTCGGTCGGGGTGGGCTTCCTGCCGGTGTCCGGCCGGGCGGCGGGGCTCGGGACGGTGGCCACGGGGGCCGCGGTGTCGGTGCTTGCCGTCTGTGCGGCTCTCGTCCAACCACGTGCCGGGCGGGCGTTGGACGCGGGTCGGCTCACGGCGCGCGCCGGGCTCACCGCCGGGCTGCTGCTCACGGCGGCCGGCCTGACCTGCGCGACGCTGCCCGGCCTGACCGGCGTCCTGCTCGCCGCCGCCCTGATCGGCGCCGGCACGGGCCTGATCACCCCTCTCGGCTTCGCGACCCTGGCCTCCTCGACCCCGAGGGAACGGCTCGGCCAGACCATGGGCGCCGCCGAACTCGGGCGCGAACTCGGCGACGCGGGCGGCCCTTTGCTCGTCGCCGCGGTGGCCACCTGGGCCACACTCACCTACGGCTACGCGGCTCTGGCGGCGGTACTGGCCGCCGGCACGGTGCTGGTGGCCACGGGGGTACGGGCCGGGTCGCGAGCGGCCGGCTCAGGAGCCCCCGGTGGCTCCGGAGGAGGAGCCGCCTGACCTGCGCTCGGGCGACGCGGGGGCGGCACGCCGTGAACGGCAGGCGCGGTCCTCGGGATCCGCCGTCAGACCAGCAGCCCGTGCACCAGTTGCACGAGATCCCCGGTCGCGTCGGCCGCGCCGAGGGCCGGGAGCGCGCCGAGGGCGAGGATGGCCGCGGCGAGGAGCGGGACGCGCGGCGGGGGCGCCGTCTGGAGCGCCGCGACACGGCGGGTGACGGCTCGGTCGGAGAAGTTCAGGGCGCATCCGGGGCGGTGGGCGACCAGGGCGGCGCGGGCCAGGGCCCGGGCGGTGATGTCGCGGTCGCCGACCGCGGTGGCCGCCTGCTCGTCGGCCCAGCGTTCCACCAGGTAGGCGACCGCCCTGCGGACCGGCACGAGCAGCGGGTTCGCGGCCGCGGCGAGCGTGACCGCGCCGACCAGCAGGGCATGGCGGTGGCTGAGATGGGCGCGCTCGTGGGCGAGCAGGACACGGCGTTCGTCGGGACGCAGGGCGGCGAGCATCGCCGAGGTCACCACGATGCGGCCCGGCCTGCCGGGGACGGCGAAGGCCTGCGGCCGCGGTGAGGCGGCGACGACGAGTTCGGTGCCGGGCGGATGGCCCTCGCACAGGCGCCGCAGGGTGCGGTGGGTGGTCCGTGCGGTGCGCGCGGCGCGCAGGACCCGCAGGACGACGCCCGCGAGGACCGCGAGGGCGAGGACGGCGACCGCCTCGGGGACCGGTGCGGGCAGCGCCCGCCCGTCCTCCCGCGCGTCGGCCACGACCTGCGGGGCGTCGCCGAGCAGTGTCAGGGCCAACAGGGCGAGGGTCCAGGTGGTGGCGCCGGCGGTGACCACGGCGGCCAGCGTCAGGGCACGGGCCGCCTGCCCAGGAGCAAGGTGCCGGGCGGCCGGCCGGCTGACAGAGGCGAGCAGCAGGGACAACAGCAGCGGGAGGTAGACGTCGATCCTCATCGCCCACGCCCCAGCAGCCTCCGCAGCGCCGTCTCCTCCTCCGGGCTGAGTCCCGTCACGAACCGCTGCAGGGCGGCGATGGGGTCGGGCCCCCGGTCCAGGGCCTGGTGCATGGCCTCGGCGGTCATCTGGGCCGCGTCCTTCGCGGGCCGGTACGCGCCGCGCCGGCCGTCGGCGTCGCGCAGCACGAGGCCCTTGTCGTGCAGGCGCCGCAGGATGGTGTGCACGGTGTTGTAGGCGAGGTCACCGCCGAGGTCCGTCTGGATCTCGGCCGGGGTGAGGGCCCGGCCCGTCGCCCACAGCGCGGCAAGGACCTCGCTCTCCAGCTCGCCGGGGCTGCGCCGCTCGGTTCTGCCCCGAGGAGTCGTGCCTGCCATGGACGCCACCTTACGACGCGTGCGGTCGGCGGTCACCGACTCCCACCCCGCCCTTACCCGCCTCGGACGTTCCCCCGACTCACGGCCTGTAGGGTGACCACAACCCTACTCCTTGTAGGGCCGGAGGGATGGACGATGGCAAAGGCCTCCGACGCGGCACCCGCATCCTCGCCGACCCGTGCACTCGCCCGGGTCGCGCCCCCTGGGCCACCCCCGGCGGCCATCATGACCTCTTGTGTCGTACGGAAGGGACCCGGGGCGTGAGCGCGCCGTTCGGCGGCGCGCTGGAGGCCGGCAGGCGGGTGCCGTGGCAGGCGCTGTCGGCCGTCGCCGTGGTGGCCGGGGTCGCGGGTCTCGGGGTGCGGCACTGGCCGGTGCTGGACGCGGGGGCCGACCGGCTGGTGGTGGCCGACCGGGAGTGGCTGCTGCTGGCCGGGCTGTGCGCCCTGCTGACGTGGGTGTGCGCGGCGATCACGGTGCAGGGCTCGGTGCGGGAGGCGCTGCCGGTCCGGCGGGTGGTGGCGGTGCAGTTCGCCGCGTCCGCTGCCAATCACGTGCTGCCCGCCGGGCTCGGGGCCGGTGCCGTCAATCTGCGGTTTCTGATGCGGTGCGGTCTGGCGCCCGGACGTGCGGCGACGGCTCTCGCGGTCCGCAGCACCGCGGGGGCGGTCGTGCGGGGCGCGCTGATCGCCGTGCTGGCCGTGGCCTCTCCGGGCGTGCTGCGGCTGCCGTCGGTGGGCCGGATGCCCCTGCTCCTCGGGCTGGCGGGTGCGGTGGCCGTCGGCTGCGTGGCCGTGCCGCTGGCGCGACGGACGCGGGTACGGCGGTGGCTGGCGTGCACGGTGGCCGACGTGCGCGGCGTCCACGAAAACCCGCGGCGCGCGGCGGCCCTGTGGGGCGGCTCGCTGATGTTCGCCGCGATGCACACGGCGGTGGTGATCGCGCTGGTACGGGCCCTTGACCTGCCCGTTCCCGCGGGGCGGGTGGCGCTCGCGTATCTCGCCGCGAGCAGCGCCGCCGTCCTGCTGCCGACGCCCGGGGGCCTCGGCTCGCTGGACGCCGCGCTCGCCTGGACACTGACCGCGGCCGGTGCTCCGGCCGCGGCGAGCGTGTCGGTGGTGATCGGCTACCGGCTGCTGACCGTGTGGCTCCCGCTGGTTCCCGGACTGCTGGTACTGGTGGGGCTGGTGCGCCAGAAGTCGCTCTGAGGGCGCGGATACCAGGGCCGCGGGGCGTCAGGACAGACGGTGGCCGACGCCGCGGGCGGTGCCGATGGTCTGGCCACTGCCCGCGGTGCGCAGCTTGCGGCGGAGCCTGGTCAGGTACTGGTCGAGGGTGTTGTCGCTGACCTGCGCGCCTTCCGGCCAGCCTGCCCGGACGAGGTCACGGCGGCTCACCAGCTCCCCCGGCTTCGCCATGAGCGTGGCCAGGAGGCGGAACTCCGTCGGCGTGAGGTCGGTCTCGCTGCCGCGCACGGTCAGGCGGTGCCGGACGGCGTCCAGGACCAGGTCTCCGGCCGCGGTGCGGGGAGCGGGTGCGGCGCGTTTGAGAGCGGCGCGCAGACGGGCGGCCAGTTCGGCGAGGTGGAAGGGCTTGGGGAGGTAGTCGTCGCCACCGGCCGAGAAACCGGACAGGCGGTCGGTCAGGCCGTGGCGTGCGGTCAGGAAGATCACCGGGGACGAGAAGCCGTTGGCCCGCAGCGCCTGGCACACGTCCCGGCCGTCGGCGTCGGGCAGCCCGACGTCGAGCACCGTCGCGGCGACCTCGTCCCCGGCCAGCCGCAGCGCGGTGGCGCCGTCGGCGGCGGGCACCGTGGCGAACCCTTCGTGCCCGAGCCCCCGCACCAGCACGTCACGCAGGGCGTGATCGTCCTCAACGACCAGGATCTTGGGGGGCATGGTCCTCCGTCGGGGGCTGGGGAGAGGTCGGGGGCGGGGCCGGGGGTGTGCCGGAGGCGTCCGTGGGAGCCGGGGCGGGGTCCGGCGCGGAGGGGGGAGAGGTGGGTCCGTCGGTTTCCGGGGCGGTGCCGGACGACCGGCGGCCGCCCCCGTCCACCGAAGTCGGCGGGAGCCATCGGCCCAGCCACCACCAGGACAGACCGAGCCACACGGTGGCCAGCAGCCAGCCGCCCAGAACGTCGCTCGCCCAGTGCACGCCCAGGTATATCCGGCTCAGTCCGACGGCCGCCGCCCAGGCCGCCGCGACCACGCAGGTCGTACGGGCGAGGTCCCGGCGGGTGTGCCGGGTGACCGCCCAGCACAGCAGGCCCGCGGTGAGGGCGGAGGTGGTGGCGTGTCCGGAGGGGAAGGCGAAGCCGGATGCGTTGACCGCCCAGTCGGCAACCGGGGGGCGGGGCCGGGCGAACAGTTCCATGAGCCCCGTGCGCACCAGTTGCCCGGCGATCAGGACGGCCAGGGCGCAGCCCACGGCCCGCACCCGCTCACGGGCGTCGCGCCCGGCGACCAGCCCGGCCACCAGGACGATCAGGTACGGCCAGACCCCCGTCCCGCTCGCCGTGATCCCGCGCCCGAGCGCCTGTGCGACCGGCGGCCGGTGCCGCAGCGCCCAGTCGTGCGCCGCCCCGTCGCCCGGCAGCGGCGCGCCGTGCCGCACGCCGACCGTGGTCGCGAGGGCGGCGAACAGCACGGCGCAGACCAGTACGAGCAACGCCGGCCCCCGCCGCAGCGCCCGCGCGCCCGACCTCACGTCAGCCCCACCGACCGCAGCCACCACGCCACCTCACCCCACCAGGTCACGTCGCCGTCACCAGCCCCCTGAGCCGTGTGTCGGCCATCCGCTGGACCAGGGGCTCTCCTCGGTCCGCGAGGATCATCAGGACCCAGGCCAGGACCGCGCCGATGATCAGGCCGACCGCGACGTCGTGCGGGTAGTGGACGCCGATCCAGACGCGGGAGGCGGCCATCAGGACGGCGGCCACGGCGGCGATGCGGGCGAGCCTGCGGTCGGTCAGGGCGAGGGCCATCGCCGCTGATCCGGCGATCACCGCGTGGTTGCTGGGGAAGGACCAGTCGCCGGCCGCGGGGCAGGCCTCGACCGTGACGACATGGAGGGTCTGACAGGGGCGTTTCTCGGCCACCGCCGACTTCACCACCATGTCGACGGCGTACACGATCACCACGATCAAGGGCGTCGCCAGGGCCCGGACCATCCGCGCCTCGCCGCCGCTGCGGGCCCGCCACCAGGCGAGGACCATCAGCACGGCGAAGAGAGCGAGGCCGTAGTCGGACCAGAGGGCGATCAGCGTGTCGACCCAGTGGGGTGTGTCGTGGGCGAGGCGCGTGATCGAGGTGTACAGGCCACCGTCGACCGACGCGCCACCGAAGGCGAGCGAGGTCACGACGAGGCTCCCTGGGACGCGCGCCGGGCACGCGCGCGGCGGGCCTCGATGGCGAGGGGCGTCAGGGAGGCGATGACCACGAGGGCGACCAGGGGCAGGAGGTAGCGGTCGACGTTCGGGATCGAGGAGCCCAGCGCGTAGCCGCCCAGGACGAGACCGATCGTCCACACCAGACCGCCGACGACCTGCCAGACGGTGAAGACCCGTACGGGCACCTCCAGTGCGCCGGCCAGCGGGTTCAGCACCGTGCGCACCACCGGGACGAAGCGGGCCAGCACCACCGCCTTCGCGTGGCCGTATTTCCCGAGCAGTTCCTCGGCGCGGGCCGCGCCCTCGTGCAGCTTCCTCGACCGGCTGCGCGCGAGCAGCGCCCGGCCGCCACGACGCCCGATCCAGTACCCGGTCTGCGCGCCGAGCAGGGCGCCGACGACCGCGGCGACCAGCACCTGCGGAAGGGACAGGTGGACGGACCGGTGCGAGCCGCCCACGCACAGCAGCCCCGCCGTGAACAGCAGGGAGTCGCCGGGCAGGAAGAAACCGACCAGCAGGCCGGTCTCCGCGAACAGCACGACGGCGACGCCGAGCGCGCCGAAGGCGGACAGCAGTGATCCGGCATCCAGGACGTTCACCGCTTGCGCGAGGGCGAACTGGGCAGCTGCCATGCAGGCGACCCCTCTCATACTGGGACTTGGACGGAGCGGGGACGAACCCGCGTCGAGCGACTACAGTCATGTAGACCGTCCACTGCACTGTAGACGAATCCGAGCCGAGGAGCGTTCCCATGCGGGAGGGGCAGATTGACGAGCCGGTCGACGACCCGGCCGTCGGGCGGACCGACCGGCGGCCCGCCGGCGAGCTGGAGGCGAGCGTGCTGGCGGCGCTGTGGTCCGCCGAGGGGCCGATGACGCCCGGGGCCGTGCAGCTGGAACTCGGCGGCGGGCTCGCCCGGACCACCGTCACCACGATCCTCACCCGTCTGCACGCCAAGGGCGTGGTCACCCGCGAGCGTCTGGGCCGCGGCTACACCTACGCGCCGGCCCAGGACTCCCCCGGGCTGACCGCCCGCCGTATGCACGCCGAACTGGACAAGGACGAGGACCGCGGCACCGTACTCGCCCGTTTCGTCTCGGATCTGAGCCCCGAGGACGAGCGGCTGCTGCGCACGCTGCTGGAGGGCGGCCCGGCGGACTCCACGCCGTGAGTCGGGAGCAGGGGGTCGTTCGCGCCGCGTAGGCTGAGCCCTGACGGACCGGCGGCCCTGGAGGAACCCGTGAACTTTGCCGTGTGGCTCCCGCTCCTCGTGCCGCTGTTCGCCGTGCCGCTGGCCCGGCGCGGCGCGGAGCAGCTGCCGCCACGGACGGCCGCCTGGGCGCTGACCGCCCTCGCCCTGGTCCTCGCCCTGTCGAGTACGGCTGCGCTCGCGCTGCTCACCCTGGCGGGTGCCCTGCGGGTCCCCTTCATCGCGGCGCTGGGCCACCTTTCCCCCATCCTGCTGGGCAGCGCCTCCCCGGCCACCGTGCCGACCGGGGCCCTGGCCGCACTCGCGCTCGCCGGACTCGGCGGCCTGGTGCTGCGCCGGACCGTCCGCCATCTGCGCGAACTGCGCTGCGCCCAACGGCAGTTCAAGGACTCGGCGAGGGCCGGCGACCTGTCCGTGCGGGACGACGAACGGCCCGACGCGTACGCCCTGCCCGGCCGTCCCGGCCGCATCGTGGTGACCACCGGCATGCTGCGCGCGCTCAGCGCCCGGGAGCGCGAGGTGCTCTTCGCCCACGAGCGCGCCCATCTCGCCGGACGTCACCATCTCTTCCTCGCGGCGACCGAGTTCGCCGTCGCCCTGCACCCGGCCCTGCGCGGTCTGCGCGCTCCGCTGTCGTACGCCCTGGAGCGCTGGGCCGACGAGTCCGCGGCCCGGGCGACGGGCGACCGGGCCCTCACCGCTCGCGCGGTCGGCCGCGCCGCGCTGGCCGCCCGTGCCGTGGGGCCGCGGCCGCTGCTGTCCCTCACGGCGACCGCAGGACCGGTACCGCGCCGTGTCACCGCGCTCCTGCACGCCCCGAAGCCGGCCCCCCGCCCGCTGCCCCGCGCCCTGGCCTGCCTCCTCCTCGCCTGCGTCGCGGTGTCGTCCGCCGGTGCGCTGGACGCGGCCAAGGACCTGCACAGCGGCATCGAGGTAGCCCAGGGCGAGAACGGCCCGCTCACGGAACACGGCGAATGACACCGGGCCGCGCCCCCTGCCCCTTCCCGCAGGACCGTTGACGCCAGACCTTCCGCGTGTCTGAGAGACCGTCGGCGAGCTGTCGCACACAGGCTACTCACAGCCTGCCCTTATGGCATGCTCAGGCCAACAAGTGCACGCAACCCCCGACCGCTCCCGGCGCACCCAGGCCGAGGGGTGGTCGCCGAGCAGACCGGAATCCGGTCGCCCTGAAGGAGTTCCGCGTGAGAACCACCCCCCACAGGTCCCTCGCCGCGCGCCTGCTGGCCGTCGTCGCGCTGGCCGGCGTGTCGCTCCCCGCCCTTCCGGCGGCAGCCGCACCGCATCCCGCCGCCTGCACCCCGGCTCAAGTGGTCGCCAACGGCGGCTTCGAGAGCGGGACTTCGCCGTGGAGCCAGTCGTCGACGAGCGTCATCACCAGCCGCTCGGGGCAGACCGCCCACGGCGGCAGTTCGTTCGCCTGGCTGGACGGTGTCGGCAGCACGCACACCGACACGCTCTCCCAGAGCGTCACCATCCCCTCCGGATGCGACAAGGCAACTTTGTCGTTCTGGCTGCATGTCGACACCGCCGAGACGACCTCCTCCACCGCCTACGACAAACTGACCGCGAAGATCGGCTCCACGACGCTGGCGACGTACTCGAACCTCGACCAGAACACCGGGTACGTGCGGAAGTCCGTCGACGTGTCGTCCTTCGCCGGCCAGACCGTGACCCTCGCCTTCACCGGCACCGAGGACTCCAGCCTCCAGACCAGCTTCGTCCTGGACGACATCGCCCTCGACACCTCCGCGGGCACCACCCCGCCGGCGGACCCGACACGGACACCCGCCGCGCCCTCGTACACCGTCAGCCTGAGCAGCGACACCAGCGGCACCGTCTGGACCGGACACGAGAGCGCGACCTTCACCAACGCCTCCTCGACCGCGCTCGGCGAGGTGTACCTGCGGCTGTGGGACAACTACCACGGCACCTGCTCGGCGACGCCGATCACCGTCACGAACGTCACCGGCGGCACGGCGGGCGCCCTGTCCGTCGGCTGCACGGCCCTGCAGATCACCCTGCCGACCCCCCTCGCGCAGGGGCAGAGCGCCACGATCGGCTTCGATCTCGGCATCACCGTCCCCAGCGGCGCCGACCGGTTCGGCCACGACGGGGCGTTCAGCAACATCGGCAACGCGCTGCCCGTGCTCGCGGTGCAGGACGGCGCGGGCTGGCACCTGGACCCGTACACCAACAACGGTGAGTCGTTCTACTCCCTGGCCGCCGACTTCAGGGTCACCCTCGACCACCCGAGCAGCCTGCTGGTGCCGGCCACCGGTACGTCCGTCGACACACCCGGTACCGCCGGACGTACGGTCACCACGGCCACCGCGTCCAAGGTGCGCGACTTCGCCTGGGCGGCCGGGCCGTTCAGCAAGATCTCGGGCACGTCGGCGGCCGGTACCGCGGTCAACGTCTACTCCGTCTCGGGCATCAGTTCCTCCGACGCCCAGTCGATGCTGAGCACGGCGGAGACGGCGGTCGACGCCCACGCCGCACGCTTCGGCGCCTACCCGTACGGTGAGTTGGACGCGGTCATCGACAACAACTACTGGTTCGGCGGCATGGAGTACCCCGGCTTCGTCCTCGACCTCGTCAGCACCACCGCGCTCACCCACGAGATCGGTCACCAGTGGTGGTACGGCATCGTCGGCGACGACGAGTACAACAGCCCCTGGCTGGACGAGGCGTTCACCGACTACGCCACCGACCTGGCCCTCGGCAAGACCGGCGCCAACTGCTGGAACAGCGTCTCCTGGGCGTCGTCCGCCGAGAGGATCACCAACTCCATGGCGTACTGGGACGCCCACTCCTCGCGCTACTCCACCGTCGTCTACGGCTACGGCAAGTGCGCCCTGCACGACCTGCGGCGCGTGCTCGGCGACACCGCCATGGCCAAACTCCTGAAGGACTACGCCGGTTCGCACTGGTACGGCGTGTCGACCACGGCCGAGTTCAAGGCCGCCGCGCAGGCCGCGACGACCACGGACCTGACGTCCTTCTGGACCGCCCACCGCATCGACGGCTGAGAGAGGAAAGCAAAAGGCAAGGAGAACTCGTTCTCCTTGCCACTCTCAACTTATAGCGCACAGGGGGGCTTGCGGCAAGACCCCGGGTCCGGCGCAGAATCGTCGGCCCAGGCCGCTGTTTCCCGGAGGTATCTCGTTGACCGAGCAGTATGTGATGGATCTTCAGGAGGTCGACGAGAGCCGGACCGCCGTCGTCGGCGGCAAGGGCGCGCACCTCGGCGCGCTGTCGCGGATGGACGGCATCAGCGTGCCGGCCGGCTTCTGCGTGACGACGGACGCCTTCCGCCGGATCATGGCGGAAGCACCGTCGATCGACGGACTGCTCGATCAGCTCTCGCGCTCGGACCCGGAGGACTCGGAGGCGGTTCGCACACTGAGCGCGGAGATCCGCCGGACCATCGAGGCGGCCGTCGTACCGGACGATCTCGCCCAGGCCGTCACCCGTGCCCTCGCCCGGCACGGCGACCAGGCCGCCTACGCCGTGCGGTCCAGTGCGACGGCGGAGGACCTGCCGACGGCGTCCTTCGCCGGCCAGCAGGACACGTACCTGAACGTCGTCGGACCGGCCGCGGTCCTTCGGCACGTCAGCCGGTGCTGGGCCTCGCTGTTCACCGAGCGGGCCGTGACCTACCGCCGACGCGGCGGCATCGACGACCGTACGGTCCACATGGCCGTGGTCGTCCAGCGGATGGTGGCCCCGCACGCGTCCGGCATCCTGTTCACGGCCGACCCGGTCACCGGCGACCGGAAGGTCGCCACCGTGGACGCCGGCTTCGGCCTCGGCGAGGCCCTGGTCTCCGGGATGGTGAATCCGGACGTCTTCAAGGTGCGCGGCGGCGAGGTCGTCTCCCGGGCGATCGCCGCCAAGCAGCGTGCCGTGCACGCCCTGCCGACCGGCGGTACGCGGGAAGTGGCGGTCGACGCGCAGCACCAGGAACAGCCGGCTTTGACCGACGAGCAGGTCGTGCGGCTCGTGCAGGTCGGGCGGCGGATCGAGGCGCACTTCGGCCGACCGCAGGACATCGAGTGGTGCCTGGTCGACGACGGCTTCCAGATCGTCCAGAGCCGGCCCATCACGACCCTCTTTCCCATCCCCCGGGCCGACGACCAGGAGAACCACGTCTACGTCTCCGTCGGCCACCAGCAGATGATGACCGACGCCATGAAGCCGCTCGGACTTTCCGTGTGGCAGCTGACCGCCATGGTGCCGATGCACGAGGCGGGCGGAAGGCTGTTCGTCGACGTCACCCGGCGCCTGGCCTCCCCCGCGGGCCGCGCCGGCCTCCTGGACGTCATCGGGAAGGGCGATCCGCTGGTCAGGGACGCCCTGGAGACCGTTCTCGACCGCGGCGACTTCGTCCCCTCGCTCCCGGACGCGGCTCCGGCCGGCGCGCCGGCCGACGGCGCGGCCGCCCCGATCCCGACCGATGCGGCCATCGTCACCGAGCTGGTCGAGCGCAGCCGGGCGTCCGTCGCCGCCCTGGAGCGGGACATCCGGGCGAAGACCGGACCGGCGCTGTTCGACTTCCTGCTGGAGGCCTTCGAGGAGCACAAGCGGGTCCTCAGCGATCCACTGAGCATTCAGGCGATCATGGCGGGGATGGAAGCCACCTGGTGGCTGGGCGACAAGCTCCAGGAGTGGCTCGGCGAGCGGAACGCGGTCGACACCCTCACCCTGTCCGCCCCCGGCAACATCACGTCCGAGATGGGCCTCGCGCTGCTCGACGTCGCGGACGTGATCCGCCCGCACGCGGAGCTGGTGGCGTTCCTTGAGGGCGTCGAGGACGAGGACTTCCTGGACGAGCTGGCGAAGTTCCCGGGCGGAAGCGAGGCCCGGGAGGCCATCGAGGCGTACCTGGACCGGTACGGCATGCGCTGCGTCGGCGAGATCGACATCACGCGGCCGCGCTGGCGCGAGCGCCCCAGCACGCTCGTGCCCGCGATCCTCGACAACGTCAGGAACTTCGAGCCGGGCGCCGCCGCACGGCACTTCGAGCAGGGGCGGCGGAAGGCCAAGGAGAAGGAGCAGGACGTGCTGTCCCGCCTGCGGGCCCTGCCGGACGGGGACCGGAAGGCCGACGAGACCCAGCGGATGATCGACCGGGTCAGAACCTTCATCGGCTACCGGGAGTACCCGAAGTACGGCATCGTCAGCCGCTCCTTCGTCTACAAGCAGGCCTTGATGAGGGAGGCCGGACGTCTCGTGCGGTCAGGCGTGCTCGCCGACGAGGAGGACGTCTTCTACCTCACGTTCCGGGAACTCCACGAGGTCGTGCGCTGGAACCGGGTGGACGACCGGCTCCTCCAGCAGCGCAAGGACGCGTACCGGTCCTACCAGGCGCTCACCCCGCCCCGGGTGCTCACCTCGGACGGCGAGGCCGTCACGGGGACGTACCGGCGCGAGGACGTGCCGGCGGGTGCCCTGATCGGCCTGCCGGTCTCCACCGGGACCGTCGAGGGCAGGGCCCGTGTCGTCCTGGACATGGCACAGGCCGATCTGGCGCCGGGAGACATCCTGGTCACGGCCTTCACGGACCCCAGCTGGTCGCCGCTGTTCGTCGGCATCGCGGGGCTGGTCACGGAGGTGGGGGGACTGATGACGCACGGCGCGGTGATCGCCCGGGAGTACGGCCTGCCGGCCGTCGTGGGTGTGGAGCGGGCCACCCGGCTGATCCGGGACGGGCAGCGGATCCGCGTGCACGGAACGGACGGCTACGTCGAGATCCTGCCGTGACGGACCACGACCGCCGTCCACGTCATCCGAGTTGCCGGGCGAACGCTTCGTAGGCCCGGTCGTCGAAGAGGACGAACCGCACCTCTTCGACGTCCGTCGGTGTCTCCCGCACCGTCTCCACCGCGATACGCGCCGCATCCTCCAGGGGCCACCCGTAGACGCCGGTCGAGATCGCCGGGAACGCGACCGTGCGGGCGCCCAGTTCGTCGGCCACACGGAGCGCCTCCCGGTGGCAGGAGGCGAGCAGGGAGGGATCGCCGCGGCCGCCCTGCCAGACCGGGCCGACCGTGTGGATCACCCACCGCGCGTCGAGCTTCCCGGCGGCCGTGGCCACCGCCTGGCCGGTGGGCAGCCCCTTTCCGTACCGCGAGGCGCGCAGCGCCCGGCACTCGTCGAGGATCTCCGGGCCGCCCCGGCGGTGGATGGCGCCGTCCACGCCTCCGCCGCCGAGCAGCGAGGAGTTCGCGGCGTTGACGACGGCGTCGACGCTCTGCCGGGTGATGTCGCCCTGCACCAGCCTGATCGTGGTCACCCCGCTTCTATACCATCACCCGCTACGGCTGATGGCGCAGCCGCCGCCACACCGCCTTCGCCGCGTTGTGCCCGGACATGCCGTGGACGCCGGGTCCCGGTGGGGTGGCCGAGGAGCAGATGAAGACCGCCGGGTGGGGGGTGGTGTACGGGGACAGGGAGAGCTTGGGGCGCAGCAGGACCTGGAGGCCGGTGACCGCGCCGGAGCCGATGTCGCCGCCGACGTAGTTGGCGTTGCGGGCGGCGAGTTCGGCCGGCCCGGCCGTCGCACGGGCGAGGACGCGGTCGCGGAAACCCGGGGCGAAGCGCTCCAGTTGGCGTTCCATGACGTCCGTGAGGTCTCCGCTCCAGCCGCTCGGCACATGGGCGTAGGCCCAGAAGACCTGCTTGCCCTCGGGTGCGCGGGTGGGGTCGACGAGACTCGGCTGCACCGTGATCATGAAGGGCCGGTCCGGCGCCCGGCCCTCCCGGGAGGCGGCGCGCAGAGCCGCGCCGATCTCCGCGCTGTCGGCGCCGATCTGCACGGTGGTGGCGGCGCGGGCCTCCTCTGCGGTCCACGGCACGGGGCCGTCGAGCGCGTAGTCGATCTTGAAGACGCCCGGACCGTACGTGTAGTGCGCGTAGTAGCGGCCGAACCCGGCGATCCTGGCGAGCGCGGTGGGCGAGGTGTCGAAGACGTAGGCGCGCGCGGGAGGCAGGTCGTCGAGCCGCTTGACCTCGTAGTCGGTGTGCACCAGGCCGCCCAGGTCCTTCAGATACGCGGTCAGCGCGTCCGAGACGGACTGGGAGCCGCCGCGGGCCACGGGCCAGCCGCGGGCGTGCGCCGCGAGCGCGAAGACCAGGCCGATGGCGCCGGTCGCGAAGCCGCTCAGGGGTGCCATGACGTGGGCGACCAGACCGGCGAAGAGGGTCCTCGCCCGCTCGTCGCGGAACCGGCGGGTCAGCAGCGTCGACGGGGGCAGGCCCACCAGGCCGAAGCGGGCGAGGGTGACCGGGTCGCGCGGCAGGGCGGTCGTCGGCAGCGACATGAAGTCGCGGACGAGGGTGTCCCACCGGGGCAGGAACGGCGCGACCAGCCTGCGGTACGCCCCCGCGTCACGGGGGCCGAAGGAGGCGGCCGTCTCGGCGACCGAGCGGGACAGCACGGCGGCGGTGCCGTCGGTGAAGGGGTGCGCCATGGCGAGGTCGGAGTGCAGCCACTCCAGGCCGTACCGCTCCAGGGGCAGGGCGCGGAAGGCCGGGGAGTTGATGCCGAGGGGGTGGGCCGAGGAGCAGGGGTCGTGCCGGAACCCGGGCAGGGTGAGCTCTTCGGTGCGGGCGCCTCCGCCGACGGTGTCACGGGCCTCGAAGACGGCCACGGAGAAGCCGCGGCGGGCCAGCTCCACGGCGGCCGTCAGTCCGTTCGGCCCCGCACCCACCACGACGGCGTCGAGCATCGACGGCACCCCTTCGTCAGCCGACGGTAACGGGCTCAGGATATGCCGAGGGCCTGCGGCGTGCGGGGGGCGCCTAATAGCTCGGGTCCACCGGGGGGGTGTGCGAGTGCGGGTTGTGGGGGTTCTTCGCGCAGTTCCCCGCGCCCCTTGCGTTGGTCACGGCTGAGCCTGGCTGAGAAGGGCCGCTACCTTTTGTGCCGTCTCCTTGTCGCGGGCCGTGGTGAAAGGGAGGGCGTTGCCGCCCGTTATGCGGAAGGGGTCTCCTGTGAGCGTCAGGTGGGTGCCGCCTGCCTCCTCGACGAGGAGGATGCCTGCCGCGTGATCCCATGCTGCTTCCCAACTGAAGACGGTTGCCTCGAGTTCTCCGCGGGCGATGGCGAGGTACTCCAGGCCCGCCGAGCCGCAGGAGCGGAAGGCGATGCCGTCCGTGCACAGGCCGAGCAGGGCGCGCTTCTGCTCGTCGGTCGTGTAGTCGGGGTGGGATGTGGCGACGCGCAGGTCCTGGCCCGGTACCGGCGAACCCGCGTGCAGGCGCTCGCCGTTGAGGAAGGCACCCTGGCCCCTGACGGCGACGGCGAGTTGGTCGCGGGCCGGTGCGTAGGTCCAGGAGGCGAGGAGGTCTCCGCCGCGCGCGAGCGCGACCAGCGTGCAGAACCCGGTCTCGCCCCGGACGAACTGGCGGGTGCCGTCGACCGGGTCGACGATCCACACCGGGGCCTCGCCCTGCAGCGCCTCGTACGTCGCCGGATTCGCGTGCACCGCCTCCTCACCGACCACGAGGGAACCGGGCAGCAGCGCGCCGAGGGTCTCGGTGAGGTACTGCTCGGCCAGGCGGTCGGCGTCGGTGACCAGGTCGTGGGGTCCGGCCTTCTGGTCGACCTCGTGGGCGGCCACGCGGCGGAAGCGGGGCATGATCTCGGCCGCGGCGGCTGCGCGGACCGCCTTCTCCACGTCGGCCGCGTGCCGGGTGAGAAACTCGTCGATGGTTTCCGTGTCTACGATCATGCCTCCATGAGAGCACGCGCCACTGACAATGCCCGCCCGCCAGACGGATCCCCGGTGGAATCGGGATGAACTCCGGGTGCGGCGACCGCGAGGGCTAGCGTCCGACCGCGTAGCCCTGCATGCCGCGCGGGTTGGCGGCCGCCGACAGGACACCCGTCCGTGGGTCCCGAGCCACCGCGCACAGGCGGCCCTCCGACCAGGGGTCGCCGACGGTCACGTCGTGGCCGCGGCGCCGGAGTTCCTCGATGACCTCCGTGCCGAGGCGGGACTCGACCGTGACGCTGCCGGGGCGCATGCCGCGTGGGTAGAAGGAGCCGGGGAAGCTGTCGTTGTGCCAGTTCGGTGCGTCGATCGCGCCCTGGAGGTCGAGCCCGCCGCGGACCGGGGCGCGCAGGGCGACGGCCAGGAAGAAGTGCAGTTGCCACTGGTCCTGCTGGTCGCCGCCGGGCGTGCCGAAGGCCATGACCGGGACCCCGTCGCGCAGAGCGAGCGAAGGGGTGAGGGTGGTGCGGGGACGGCGGCCCGGCGTGAGGGAGTTCGCCAGGCCCTCCTCCAGCCAGGTCATCTGGAGCCGGGTGCCGAGCGGGAAGCCCAGTTCGGGCACGACCGGGTTGGACTGGAGCCAGCCGCCGCTGGGGGTGGCGGCGACCATGTTGCCCCAGCGGTCGACGACGTCGAGGTGGCAGGTGTCGCCGCGGGTCGCGCCGTCGGCCCCGACCGGTGGCTCGCCCGGCACCGGGGAGGTCGGCGGCTTGGCCACGGTCGGCTCGCCGATGCCCATCGGGCTGAACCCCGCGTCGTCGGTGATCACCACGTGCGCGTGCGCGCTCAGCCGCGGGGTGCGGCCACCCGGGCTGCCGGGGCGCAGTTCGAAGGAAGCCTTGCCGTCGATCAGTGCGCGCCGGGCCGCGTTGTAGTCGGCCGACAGCAGCTCCGCCAGCGGTACCTCGGCGGCGTCCCCGTACCAGGCCTCGCGGTCGGCCATGGCGAGTTTGCAGCCCTCGATCAGGAGGTGGACGTGGTCGGCGGAGCCGTACTCGGGCAGTTCGGGCGGCAGGAGCGCCAGTTGCTGGAGCAGCACCGGGCCCTGGCTCCAGGGGCCGGCCTTGCACAGGGTCCAGCCGTTCCAGTCGTACGTCGCCGGTGCCTCGTAGGTCGCGGACCAGCCGGCGAGGTCGGCGGCGGTGAGGGTGCCGGTGTGGTGCTCGCCGCTGGTGTCCAGGGTGGGGCGACGGGACTGCCGTAGGAGCGCCTCGGCGATGAAGCCCGAGCGCCACACCTCGCGCGCCGCCTCGATCTGGGCGACCCGGTCCCCGGCCCCGGCGACCTCGGCGAGCAGGCGCTTCCAGGTGGCGGCGAGCGCGGGGTTGCGCAGCAGCTCGCCGGGGCGGGGCGGCTTTCCGCCGGGCAGGTAGACCTCCGCCGAGGACGTCCACTCGGTCGCGAACAGCTCCCGTACCGTCTCGACGGTCGCGCCGACGTTCTCCACGGGCGCGTGGCCGTGTTCGGCGTACCCGACGGCGTACTTGAGGACGTCGGCGAGGGGCTTGGTGCCGTGGTCGCGCAGCAGGAGCATCCAGGCGTCGAACGCGCCGGGCACAGCGGCGGCGAGCGGGCCGGTCCCGGGCACGAGGTCCAGGCCGAGCCCCCGGTAGTGGGCGACCGTGGCGCCGACCGGTGCCACGCCCTGTCCGCACAGCACCCGCACCTCGCCGCCGGCCGGCGCGAGCAGGATCGGCACCTCGCCGGCGGGGCCGTTGAGGTGGGGCTCGACGACGTGCAGCACGAACGCGCCCGCCACGGCGGCGTCGTAGGCGTTGCCGCCGTCCTCCAGCACGGCCATCGCGGACTGCGAGGCCAGCCAGTGGGTGGAGGACACCATTCCGAAGGTGCCCTGGAGGGTCGGCCGGGTGCGGAAGGGCATGTCTCACCTCGCTGCTCGCGCGCCCCGGCCGCTCCGGAGCGCGTTCACGCCTACGGGGCGTCCCCCTACCCGGCGCGGGGGCCTACGACGCTAGGGGGTGTTTGCCGACCGTGAGCAGGTGACCGCTCGCGCCCAGCAGCGTCGGCTCGGACTCGACCCGGCGCGTCGCCGCCAGGACCGCCTCGCGGCGCTCCGGGTCGTCGAGCCGGTCCCTCGACGCCGGCCATCAGCCAGGCGAGGCCCTCCAGGCCGTACTGGCCCTCCGGGGCGAGGCCCGCGTCCGCGAACTCCCCCGGTACGTCGGCGGGTTGGGCGAAGTGGGCGACGGTGAACAGGCCGCCCTCGGAGCCGTGCCGGCCGTCGGCGGTCACCGCGTCGGTGCGGGCGCGCTGGGCGGGGTCGAAGTAGCGTTCCTCGCGGAGGAGGTCGTGGAGCCCCGCGTACCGGTTGATGGTCGCCGCGACCACCGGGCCGCCCGGCTTGACCACCCGGCGCGCCTCGGTCAACGCCCGTACCCGGTCTGCTCGTTCGGGCAGGTGGTAGAGCGGGCCGAGCAGCAGGACCGCGTCGTACGTGGCGTCCTCGTCGGGCAGGGACCGGGCGTCCCCGGGCCTCGCCGTGACCCCGGGCAGCCGGGACGCCTGCTCGACGTGCAGCGGCACCGGGTCGACGAGTTCGACCTCGTATCCGTCCCGCGCGAGCCACTCCGCGTGGACACCGCTGCCGCCCCCGACGTCCAGGACCCGAGCGGGCGCGGCGGGCAGGACGCGGCGCAGCACGTCCTGGGTGCGCCAGTACTCCAGCCGGCCGGCGGGAGCGCCACCGTCTCGGAGACGGCCGTCCTCCTTGCCGCGCGCGTAGTAGGCGAGGATGTCGTCATGGAGGGCCGGGGCGTGGGGGCGGGTCGTCTCGGTCATCGCCCCAGGGTGCTGACGGGCCCGCGCCGCACGCAACGGATTATGCGCCGCCCACCGCCTCGGGGCGGGCCGTGAGGTCTCGGTGATCGCACAGGTACGGAGCGAGTTCGCACTTCCGTCTCACAGGGACTCATGTGAGACTGGCGCCCCGTCCGCCGTGCGGACTGCCCCGCACACCGTCCCCCACCGAAAAGTGTGTCCGTGCGTGAACTTCCCCTGCCGGTCGCGCTGACCGCGCGCCTGTCCCCGGTCGTCGTGCTCGCGGCGGCGGGCTGGGCACTGACGTCCAAGCCCGCGACCCCGGCCGGCCATCACGACGCGGGACAGCAGACCAGCGCCACATCGCCCTCCGCGCCGTCCTCGCCGACGGGCAGCAGCACCAAGTCGTACACGGCCGCTCCCGCACCGTGCGGCAGCGTGGCCGTGAAGACCATCAACGCGCTGGTTCCGGGCGCCAAGACGGCCGGCAAGGAGATCCAGTCAACGGACGCCAAGCTGCGCCGCACCTGCTCCTGGAACGCGCTCAAGGGGTACGACTACCGCTGGCTCGACGTCTCCTTCGAGGTCATGCAGTCGGATCAAGCGGCACAAAAGGAGTACACGAACCGACTCGCGCAGAAGAGCGGCGGAGGGGCTGTGCCGGGCCTCGGTGACTCGGCGTACTCCGTGGTGAACCTCACCACCCAGGACAAGCAGCAGACGCGCGAGGGGGTCGTCATCGCGCGCGCGTCCAACGTCCTGGTGGTCACCACGTACAACGGCAGCAACTTCGAGACCAAGAAGGCGCCCGGCACGGACGAGATCAACACGGGCGCCATCAAGGCGGCCAGGGACGCGGTGACCGCGCTGCAGGGCGGCCGGGCCGGCTGAGCCCGGCCGCCCCACCTCGCGTGTCAGGCGGCGTACTCCTCCCGTCGGCCGCGCAGCAGCATCAGCGCCAGGTACACCACCATCGAGGTGCCGAGGCCGACCGCCCAGCCGTAGTCGGCGAGGGACTGCAGCGCCGGGATGGGCCGCCCGTTGATCAGCGGCTTGAAGCTGGCGCCGCCGATCGCCAGGACGCCGCCCGCCGCGAAGGCCACGACGGCCCGCCAGTTCCAGCCGCCCTCGTACCAGTAGCGGCCGCCCGCGCGGTACAGGTCGACCAGGTCCAGCCTGCCGCGGCGCAGGATCCAGTAGTCGGCGATGAGGATGCCGGCGACCGTGCCGAGCAGACCGCCGACCAGACCGAGCCAGGTGAAGATGTAGCCCTGCGGGTCGGAGTACAGCTTCCACGGGAAGATCAGCACGCCGAGGACGCAGGTGGCGAGGGCACCGGTACGGAAACTGATCTTCCGCGGCGCGATGTTGGAGAAGTCGAAGGCCGGGGAGACCAGGTTGGCGGCGATGTTCACGCTCAGGGTCGCCACCAGCACGGTCACCAGCGCGAACAGCAGACCGAAGACGTTGTCCGTCTTGGCGGCGAGCTGCACCGGGTCCCAGATCGTCTGCCCGTACACGGCCTGCGAACCGGAGGTGACCAGCACGGAGAGCAGCGCGAAGAGCGTCATGGTGGTCGGCAGGCCGAGCGCCTGGCCCCAGGTCTGCGCCTTCTGCGACTTGCCGTACCGGGTGAAGTCGGGGATGTTCAGCGACAGCGTCGACCAGAAGCCGATCATGCCCATCAGGGAGGGCCAGAACAGCTTCCAGAAGTCGCCGCCCCAGCCGAGCTTGGAGGGCTGGTCGAGCAGCGGACCGAAGCCGCCGGCCTTGTTGCTCATCCAGATCAGCATCACCACCGCGCCGACGATCACGAAGGGCGCGGCCCAGTTCTCGAACCGGCGGATGGTCTCCATGCCCCGGTAGATGATGGCCACCTGGAGCACCCAGAAGATCACGAACGACAGCCACATCGTCCAGGCGTATCCGCCCACGTGGGAGGCGTTCGCCCAGCTGTCACCGATGAGCTTCCCGGCGAGGAAGTAGATCGCCTCGCCGCCGATCCAGGTCTGGATGCCGAACCAGCCGCACGCCACCAGCGCCCGCACCACGGCGGGCAGGTTGGCGCCCCGCACGCCGAACGAGGCGCGGGCGAAGACCGGGAAGGGAATTCCGTACTTGGGTCCCGCGTGCCCGGTGAGCAGCATCGGGACCAGCACGATGAGATTGGCCAGGGCGATGGTGAGCACCGCCTGCTTCCAGTCCATGCCGACGGCGATCAGACCGGAGGCGAGGGTCCAGGAGGCCGTGTTGTGGGCCATGCCGACCCACAGGGCGGAGAAGTTGTACGTGGTCCACGTCCGCTTCTCGACGGGAACCGGAAGCAGGTCGTCGTTGGCGTACGGCCCGCTGGGCGGCGGGGACCCCGGCGCGATCTCCACGCGTCCGTCGGAGAGGGTGACTTGAGCGGTCGGCGGTATGGCCGTGGGAGCGGTGTCGGTCATGAGCAGGCCAATCGATGAGGGGCGGATCCGGAAAGGCCGTGCGGGTCTCCGGGTGTCCCCTCCCCGGGGAGGAGGGGAGGGGAGGACTGGAGTGGGGGGATGGGGAGGGGGCCGGCTGGGGTCAGGCGGTGAGGGCCGGGATGACCTTCGTGCCGTACGCGTCGATCACGGTTTCCTGGGCGTCGTGCATGTCGTACACGGCGAACTGGTCGACGCCCAGCTCGCGCAGCGCCCGCAGCTTCTCGATGTGCTTGTCGACCGGGCCGATGACGCAGAACCGGTCGACGATCTCGTCGGGGACGAACTGGGTGTCGGGGTTGTCCGCGCGGCCGTGGTGGGAGTAGTCGTACCCCTCGCGGGCCTTGATGTAGTCGGTGAGTTCCTCGGGGACGGCCGCGGAGTGCTCGCCGTACTTGGCGACCAGGTCGGCGACGTGGTTGCCGACCATGCCGCCGAACCAGCGGCACTGGTCCCGGGCGTGGGCCAGGGCTTCCGGCGAGTCGTCCTCGGTGACATAGGCGGGCGCGGCGACGCAGATCTTGACGTCGGACGGGTCACGCCCCGCGGCCACGGCCGCGTCCTTCACGGCCTTGACCATGTACTCCGTCAGGTACAGGTCCGCCAGCTGGAGGATGAACCCGTCGGCCTCCTCGCCGGTCATCTTCAGGGCCTTGGGCCCGTACGCGGCCATCCAGACCGGGAGTTCCGCGCCCGGTCTGACCCACGGGAACTTGATCACCGTGCCGCCGAGGTCGGCCTCCTCGCCGCGGCCGAGGGCCCGGATGACCTTCATGGCCTCGCTGATCCGGGCCAGGGTGTTGGGTTTGCGGCCGGCGACGCGCATCGCGGAGTCGCCGCGGCCGATACCGCAGACGGTGCGGTTGCCGAACATGTCGTTGAGGGTGGCGAAGGTGGAGGCGGTGACCTCCCAGGTACGCGTGCCCGGGTTGGTGACCATCGGGCCGACCGTCAACTTCTGCGTGTTCGCCAGGATCTGACTGTAGATCACGAACGGCTCCTGCCACAGCACGGCGGAGTCGAAGGTCCAGCCGTACCGGAAGCCGTTGCGCTCGGCCCGCTTCATCAGGCTGACGACCTTCGAGGCCGGCGGGTCGGTCTGCAGGACGAGTCCGAAGTCCATGGGCGCCACTCCTAGTTGAGGTACTGACAGGTGGAGCGCGGGGTGTAGACGCCGTGCCCGGCGCGTCCGGTGTACTCCCGCTCGTTGATGACGACTTCGCCGCGCGAGAGCACCGTCTCGACCCGGCCGGTCACATGCTTGCCCTCGTAGGCCGAGTAGTCGACGTTCATGTGGTGCGTTTCGACGGACATCACCTGCTCGGCGCTGGGGTCGTAGATCACGACGTCGGCGTCGGCGCCCGGGGCGATGGTGCCCTTCTTCGGGTAGAGGCCGAACATCCGGGCGGGCGCTGCGCAGGCGATCTCGATCCAGCGGCGGCGGGAGATGTGCCCGTCGACGACTGCCTGGTGGAGCAGGTCCATGCGGTTCTCGACGCCGGGCAGGCCGTTGGGGATCTTGGAGAAGTCACCGCGACCCAGGTCCTTCTGGCCCACGAAGCAGAAGGGGCAGTGGTCGGTGGAGACGACCTGGAGGTCGTTGGTCCGAAGGCCCTGCCAGAGCTTCGCCTGGTGCTCCTTGGGGCGCAGGGGTGTGCTGCACACGTACTTCGAGCCCTCGAAGTCGGGCTCGGCGAGGTTGTCGGTGGACAGGAACAGGTACTGCGGGCAGGTCTCGCCGAAGACGGGCAGTCCCTCGTCGCGCGCCCGCGCCAGTTCGGCCACCGCCTCCATCGCCGAGACGTGCACGACGTAGAGGGGGGCGCCCGCGACCTGGGCGAGCCTGATCGCGCGGTGGGTGGCCTCGGCCTCGAGCAGAGCCTTGCGCACCTCACCGTGGTAGCGCGGGTCGGTCTCGCCGCGGGCCAGCGCCTGCTCCACCAGCACGTCGATCGCGATGCCGTTCTCGGCGTGCATCATGATCAGGCCGCCGTTCTCGGCGGAGCGCTGCATGGCGCGCAGGATCTGGCCGTCGTCGGAGTAGAAGACGCCGGGGTAGGCCATGAACTGCTTGAAGGAGGTGACGCCCTCCTCGACCAGCAGGTCCATCTCCTTGAGCGTCTTCTGGTTCACGTCGGAGACGATCATGTGGAAGGCGTAGTCGATGGCGCAGTTGCCCTCGGCCTTGGCGTGCCAGGTGTCCAGGCCCTCGCGGAGGCTGTGGCCCACGCTCTGCACCGCGAAGTCGACGATCGTCGTCGTACCACCCCAGGCGGCGGCCCGGGTGCCGGTCTCGAAGGTGTCGGAGGCGAAGGTGCCGCCGAAGGGCAGCTCCATATGGGTGTGGGCGTCGACGCCACCGGGGATGACGTACTTCCCGGTGGCGTCGATGACCCGTTCGGCACTGAACGCCTGGGCGGCGGGCGTGCCGGAGGCGGCGAGGGCGGCGATGCGGCCGTCCTCGATCAGCACGTCGGCGTGGATCTCGTCGGACGCGGTGATGACGAGGCCACCGCGGATGACGGTACGGCTGCTCATGGTCCCTCTCCTGCCTGGGTGAACGGTTCGGTCAGGGTGCGGTCAGCGGCGGGTAGGCGTCGGGACGGCGGTCGCGGTAGAACTGCCAGCGGTCGCGCACCTCGCGCAGCTTGGCCAGGTCCAGGTCGCGGACGACGAGTTCGGTCTCCTTGTCGGAGGCCACCTCCCCGACGAACTGGGCCTCCGGGTCCACGAAGTACGTGGTCCCGTAGAAGTCGTTGTCGCCCAGTTCCTCCACGCCGACCCGGTTGATCGCGCCGACGAAGTACTCGTTGGCCACGGCCGCGGCCGGCTGCTCCAGCTGCCACAGGTAGGCGGACAGCCCGCGCGAGGTCGCCGACGGGTTGAAGACGATCTCGGCACCGGCCAGGCCGAGCGCCCGCCAGCCCTCCGGGAAGTGGCGGTCGTAGCAGATGTAGACGCCGATCCTGCCGACCTTGGTGTCGAAGACCGGCCAGCCGACGTTGCCGGGGCGGAAGTAGAACTTCTCCCAGAATCCCGGGACTTGGGGGATGTGGTGCTTGCGGTACTTGCCGAGGTACGAGCCGTCCGCGTCGATCACGGCGGCGGTGTTGTAGAGGACGCCGGGCTGCTCCTCCTCGTACATCGGCAGGATCAGGACGATGCCGAGTTCCTGGGCGAGCGCCTGGAAGCGCTGGACGATCGGGCCGTCGGGGATCGCTTCCGCGTACTCGTAGAACGCCTTGTCCTGGACCTGGCAGAAGTAGGGTCCGTAGAACAGCTCCTGGAAGCACAGGACCTGAGCGCCCTGCGCGGCCGCGTCCCGGGCCGCCTGTTCGTGTACCCGGATCATCGACTCCTTGTCGCCCGTCCACGCGGTCTGGAAGAGGGCGGCACGAATCACTCTGCTCATCGGGACCTCCGGCTCGGTGTGCTGGGGCGGGCGTCGGATGTGCCGTCGTCCGCCCCAGAAGACTAGGAAGTCCGAAAACCGGCTTTGAGTTGCACGGTGTCACGTCTGCGGGGGCGTGGCGTGTCACGGTGTCACCCTGTCGTGGGCCCATGTTTCACCGCCGTTTTCCCAGGTCGTCGCATGTTTCACCCCTGTTGCGCGTCATGCGCGAGGAGCGCGATGTGCACCGAGGCCGCCTGCTCGAAGTCGTCGAGGTCGACGCCGAGCCGGGTCTGTATCGCCTCCAGGCGGCGGTAGAGCGCGGGCCGGGAGACGTGGTGGAGCTCGGCGGTGCGGGACTTGTTGCGGCCGGTGGCGAGATACGTGCGCAGCACGGACAGCAGGTCGTCGTCGGCCGAGCACAGCAGCCCGTCCAGCTCCCGCTCCGCGAACGACTGGACGTGCGGGTCGTCCCGCAGCAACCGGATCAGACCCCGCAGATGGACGTCCTTCAGGCGTACGACGGCCGGGAGGTCGAGGACCGCCGAGGAGTCCGCCACGGCGTCGGCGACGTGCTGTGCCTCGCGCAGACCGGCCGGCACGTCGTCCCAGCCGATGCGCGGATCTGCGGCGGCCACCACCGTCCGGCCCGTCTCCGAGCGCACCCGGGCCGCGAAGTTCGCGACGAGCACGGAGGCGTCCTGGTCCCGGGCCAGGCTCAGCAGCACGGCGGTGGCACCGTCGGCGAGCTCGGCGACGAGCCCCGGCAGTCCCAGCATCCGCAGCACCCGCTCCAGCCCGGCGGCCTCGGCGTCCCGTACGACCAGCGGCACGAACGTCCGCCGGTTGACCGGCAGCCCCGCGGCCCGCGCCCGTGGCAGCAGCTGCCGCGCCGGTACGACACCGCTCACCAGGTCGGTCAGCAGGCTCGCGGCCGACTGTTCCTCCCAGGTGTGCGCGGAGGTGCCGCCGAGCATGCGGTGCAGGACGAGGGCCTCGGCGGCCCGGTCGGCGAGGAGGCGTCCGGTGGCGGTGTCGCCCCGGTGACCGCACAGCACGATCTGCCCCCACCGCTCCCCGCGCCCCGCGAGTTCCGCGCGGATCCAGCCGTCGCCCTCGCTGCCGCCGGCCTGGCGGGCGATGCGCTCCCAGTCGCGCAGCACGTCGTCCACGGCGGGCCGCTCCCCCGCCGTCGCGAGGACGCGGTGGGCGAGGTTGGTGACGACCACGGGACAGGCGCTGTGCTGGGCGACCTCGTCGAGGAGCCGTTGCAGCGGGGCGCCCGCGGTGATGAGCCCGGTCAGGGCGGTGCGTACCGACTCCGACAGGCTGACGGCGGCGAACTTCCGCCGGACCAGCCGGGCCTGGACCTCCTCGGTCAGCTCCGCGAAGGGGAAGGGCCGGTGCAGGACGACCATGGGCAGCCCGCAGCGCTCGGCGGCCCGGCGCATGACGTCCGGGGGCGCGGGGAAGGCCCGTCCTAGCCCGAGGACCACGGCCGCGGCCTCCGCGCGGTGCAGGGAGCGGACGTACTCGGCCTGCTTCTCCTCGTCGCCTGCGAGCAGGACGCCGGTGGTGAGGACCATCTCGCCGCCGCTGAGCATCACGCCCACGTCGGGCGCCTCGGCGACGTGCACCCAGCGCACCGGCCGGTCGAGCTGGCCCGCCCCGGCCACCACCTCGGGCTCCCCGGCGAGGACGCGTTCGAGCGCGAGCACCTGCCGCACGGACAGCGCCGGCTCCAGGGTCCCGTAGGTGGTGGTCATGGCGTGTTCCCTTGCTCAGTGCGCTGCTAGGGGGCGTTTGAAGGTCCGGTGCGGTGCCCGCGGTGTTCGGTGCGTGGCCTCGGCATGCCGGACGAAGGTCCTGGTAGCGGAGCTACTCGGGCCTTTGGCCGGTGCGGCGAGGGTGCGTGCCGAACACCGCGGGTGCTGTGCGGGGCTTTCAAAACACCCCCTAGTGCCGCGGCAGGCGACGTTCGCCCCGTCGCGACGCCCGGCACGCCCTCTCGCCGCGCCGGCCGAAACCCCAAGTACGTCCGGTCCATCAACGGCGTCTTCCGTCCGGCACGCCGAGAGGAGGCTCCCCCACTCTCGACTTCGCTCGAGCGGGAGGGGCCCCCACGACGCCGCTCCTTCACGGGCAAACGTTGCCGGCCGCGGCACTAGGCGAGGCTCCTCAGAGCGCGTTCGAGGATCGCGGCGCCCTCCTCGGCCTCCGCGACCGTGAGGGACAGGGGCGGGGCGATGCGCAGGGCGCTGGTGTTGTGGCCGCCGCCCTTGCCGATGAGCAGCCCGTCGGCGCGGGTCGCCTCCAGCACGGCGGACGCGGCGTCCGGGGCTGCCTCGTCCGTCCCCGGCTTCACCAGCTCGATGCCGAGCATCAGTCCGCGCCCGCGCACCTCCCGTACGTGCGGAACCTGCGCGGCGACGGCCCGCAGCCGCTCCGCGAGCAGTCCGCCGACCCGCCGGGCGTTGCCCTGCAGGTCGTGTTCCAGCAGGTAATTGAGGTTGGCGAGGCCCGCCGCCATGGTGATCTGGGTGCCGCCGAACGTCGAGATGCTGTTGGCGTCCAGGCAGTTCATGATCTCGGCGCGGGCGACGACCCCGCCGATGGAGCTGCCGTTGCCGATACCCTTGGCGAAGGTCAGGATGTCCGGCGGGCCGCTCTGGCCGTGTGCCTGCCAGCCCCAGAAGTGGTCGCCGGTGCGGCCCCAGCCGGTCTGCACCTCGTCGGCGATCCACAGGATGCCGCGTTCGGCGAGCACGTCGCGGAAGGCGGCGTACAGGCCGTCCGGGCCCGAGGTGAAGCCGCCGACGCCCTGGATCGGCTCGGCGATCAGCGCGGCGGGCGGGCGGGTGTGGCCGAGCAGGTCCTTCAGGTCCTCGACGCAGGCCGCGATGAAGTCGGCGTCGCCGAGGCCCGCGTACGGGCCGCGGGTGCGGACGCCCCCGTGCACGTACAGCGTCTGCAGCGGGGACAGCGAGGTCGGGGACCAGCCACGGTTGCCGGTGATGCCGACCGCGCTGAAGGAGCGGCCGTGGTAGCTGTTGCGCATCGCCAGGATGGTGTTGCTGCGCCGGTAGGTGGTGGCGAGCAGCAGGGCGGTGTCGTTGGCCTCGGTGCCGGAGGTGGTGAAGAAGACGCGGGCGTCCGGGATGCCGCTCAACTGGGCGATGCGCTCGGCGAGTTCGACCATCGGCCGGTTGAGGTAGAGAGTGGACGAGTGGAGGATCCGCCCGGCCTGCTCGCTGACCGCCTTCGTCACCTCGGGCAGCGCGTGCGCGGTCATCGTGGTGAGGATGCCGCCGAAGAAGTCGAGGTACCGGTTGCCGTCCGAGTCCCAGACGTGCCGGCCCTCGCCGTGGGTGATCTCGAGGGGGCTCTCGTAGTAGAGCGCCAGCCAGTCGGGCAGCACCGACCGGTGGCGGGCGTAGAGGTCGGTCACGGCCGCACCAGCCCCTCGTACGCGTCGGGCCGGCGGTCCCGGTAGAACGCCCACTGCTGCCTGACGTCCTCGATCAGGTCGAAGTCCAGGTCTCGGACCACGAGTTCCTCCTTGCTGTCACTTGCCACGTCACCCACGAACTGTCCACGCGGGTCGACGAAGTAACTCGTACCGTAGAAGTCGTTGTCGCCGTACTCCTCCTGGCCGACGCGGTTGATCGCGGCGACGAAGTACTCGTTGGCGACGGCCGCCGCGGGCTGCTCCAGGCGCCACAGGTGGGAGGACAGACCGCGGTGCGTGGCCGACGGGTTGTACACCAACTGGGCACCGTTGAGCCCGAGTTGCCGCCAGCCCTCCGGGAAGTGGCGGTCGTAGCAGATGTAGACGCCGACCTTGCCGACGGCCGTGTCGAAGACGGGCCAGCCGACGTTCCCGGGCTTGAAGTAGTACTTCTCCCAGAAACCCTTGACCTGCGGGATGTGGTGCTTGCGGTACTTGCCGAGGACGGTGCCGTCGGCGTCGATCACGGCGGCGGTGTTGTAGTAGAAACCGGACTGCTCTACCTCGAAGACCGGTACGACGATCACCATGCCCGTCTCGCGCGCGAGATCCTGCATACGACGCACGGTCGGACCGTCGGGCACGGGCTCGGCCCAGCGGTAGTGCTCGGGTTCCTGGACCTGGCAGAAGTAGGGGCTGTTGAAGACCTCCTGGAACCCGATGATCTTCGCGCCCCGGCGGGCCGCCTCGCGGGCGTGCTCCTCGTGTTTCGCCACCATGGACTCGGTGTCGCCGGTCCAGGCGGCCTGGACCAGAGCGGCACGTACGACGTTGGCCATGAGCTGCTCCTTCGGCGGGTCTTCAGCGCCTCTACGCACGTAGAACAGGCCGTAGAGGGATGAACGTAAGCCTCCGGGAGGGCCTTGCCAAGACCATCGCCGTTAACCGGCGGAGTCGATCACGTTTCGCACTCCTGTGGGTGAGTGGAGCTGCCGGTGTCAGGGGTGGACGGGGTGGTTGTCAGGCGGCGAAACCGGCGACCCGGAGGGCGTGCACCAGATCCCAGTGTCGCTCGTCCGAAACACCCCGTGCAGCCTCCAGCAGCAGGGGGACGAGGGTCCCCGGATCGGGCTCGGCGCTGCGGGCCGCCTCCTCCGGGGTGCGGACCCGGACGTACGCGTCGAGCAGGGCCCGCACCTCGCGGTGGCGGCCCTCTGCAGCGAGGCCCAGCACGGCCCGCCCGATCTCGCCGGCGGGCCTGGCCACGCCCTGCCGCAGGACCTGCTCGCCGTCGGCGCCGCGTCCGGCCACGGCGAGGGCGTCCGCGGCGGCGACCAGGCGCTCGGCGGGCAGCGAGGCGGCCTCCCACAGCAGGGTCGCCCAGTCCGCCCCCAGCCCCGCCCGCTGCAGCTCGTCGGCGAGCAGCGGGAACCGGGCGACGGGCCAGTGGGCGGCCTCGACCAGCAGGGCGTGCGCCTCGCCGCTGCGTTCCTCCGCGCGCAGCCGCACCAGCCGCGCGACGGCCCCCGCGACCTCATGCGACGCCGCCGGGTCCACCGGCTCGGCCTGCTGCACGGGCGACTCGGCCGCCTCGGGAGCCCCGGCGGCCCCGGCGAACCGCGCTCCCCGCGGACCGCGCCCGCCGGCGGCCTCTGCGGCGGGCCGGACCGGTTCGCCACTCGGCGGTACCACGACGGGCACGGCCTCCCCCTCGCCCATCCCGGCGAAACGGGCACTGCCCCGCCGGCGCTTGCGCTGCCTGGAGGTGGGCGGCTCGGCAGCCTGCACGGGCTCCTGCACGGCCGAGGGCTGCGAGGCGGCGGGCCGGCCGGCGGAGGGAGCCTGGGCGGGCTGAGCGGCGTCGAGGTCCCATGCGGTGTGAGCGGCGTTCGGGTCCGGCTGCCGCCCCGGGTCGTGGCCCGCGGAGCCGTAGGCACCCCCATGACCACCGGCCGGCGCGGAATCCTCAGGGCCGTGCTGTTGCGAGGTGGGTGCGGCGTGGGTGTCGGCCGTTTCCGTGTCGGGGTCCGGGAAGTCCCGGTCGATGCGGTAGACGGGCGCCTGTGCGAGGCGTGTCCGGCGGGTCGCCGCCGCGCGGTCGCCGGCCGTGCGGCGGCCCAGCCGGTCCATGCGCGACCGGAGTTCGGCGCAGCGGGCGGTGGCGCGTTCATGGTCGTCGCGGGCCCAGGCGAGGTCGAGGCGGAGGGCGTCGGCCTCCTCGCGGGTGACCGCGGAGGCGAGGCGGCGGCCCAGCTCCGCCTGGCGGTCGGCGGCGTAGCGCTGCTCGCGGAGTATCACGTCCAGCCGGTCGCCGAGGGCGTCCCGGCCGCCGGGGCGGGCGTCGTGGGCGTCGAGCGCGGCGGCGTGCAGGGCGCGGGCCCGCTCCCGTTCGGCGGGCACCGCCCCCGGCGTCGGCCCCGCGGCGAGATCGTAGAGCAGCGCCTCCACGACGTCCCAGGGCGGCACCTCCCGCCCCTCCAGGCAGGCCCGCATACCGTCCGGGTCACGCTGCCAGAACACCGCGCACCAGCCGCCGGCCTGGTTCACACGCGCCAGCAGGCCGTTCAGGTAGTTCGCGAACTCCCGTACCTGGCCCGGGAGTTGATCCACAGCCATCGCCCAACTCCCGCCCGACCGGAGCACTCCGGTTCCGTAGGCAACACCAGTCGTGTTACGCGGGTGCTACGGGAAGTTTTCCGGCAGTGCGCAGAGGCCTCATTACGGGATCTTGACCGGCGGGCGTCACACGGGCACGAGCGCGCACCGCTCGGCCAGCTCGTCCATGGACAGCCCGAGCGCCCGGGCGAGCGCGGCGACGGTGAAGAAAGCGGGGGTCGGCGCACGCCCGGTCTCGATCTTGCGGAGCGTCTCCGCGGAGATCCCCGCCTCGGCCGCGACGTCCGTCATGCTCCGCCCACCACGGGCCGTACGCAGCAGCCGGCCGAGCCGCTCGCCGCGTTCGTGCTCTTCGGGGGTGAGAGGGGTGCGCACCATGGCGCCATTCTAACCCGGTCGAAAAAGCCGGTATACAAATGGGGACACGCCGGACATGCCCGTCCGCACGGATCGTGTCATCGTGGCATGAACGCCCCTCGTCCGGTTACCCGGCCCGACTCCGGCAGTCGTCAACGAAGGACAGAAGCGATGACCAGCGGCTTCCCCCCGGCGGGCTTCGGCTCGGAGGGCGACCCCTTCGGAGAGTTCCTCGCCCGTTTCTTCGGCGGCCCCCGTCAGGGCCCCCGCCAGATAGACATAGGCCGCCTGCTCAGCCAACCCGCACGGGAACTGGTGCGCGGTGCCGCCCAGTACGCGGCGGAGCACGGCAGCCGGGATCTGGACACCCAGCACCTGCTGCGCGCCGCCCTGGCGACCGAGCCGACCCGTAGCCTGCTCAGCCGGGCCGGCGCGGACCCCGACTCCCTCGCCTCGGAGATCGACGAACGCTCCGGCCCGGCCCAGCACGCGCCCGACGAGGCGCCCGCGCCGACCTCGCTCTCGCTGACGCCGGCCGTCAAGCGCGCCCTGCTGGACGCGCACGAACTGGCGCGGGCGAGCGGCACCGGTTACATCGGCCCCGAGCACGTGCTCAGCGCGCTGGCCGCGAACCCGGACTCGGCCGCCGGGCACATCCTCAACTCGGCCCGGTTCGCCCCGAGCGGGCTGCCCCCGGAGGCGCCGGAGGCGGCGCCGCCCCGCGGTGAGCGCCCCCGCTCCACGGGCACGCCCACCCTCGACAAGTACGGCCGTGACCTGACCGACCTGGCCCGGCAGGGCCGTATCGACCCGGTGATCGGCCGGGACGGCGAGATCGAGCAGACCATCGAGGTGCTGTCCCGGCGCGGCAAGAACAACCCGGTGCTGATCGGGGACGCCGGCGTCGGCAAGACCGCGATCGTGGAGGGGCTCGCCCAGCGGATCGCCGACGGGGACGTGCCCGACGTGCTGATCGGCCGCAGGGTGGTCGCCCTGGACCTGACAGGCGTGGTCGCGGGCACCCGCTACCGCGGCGACTTCGAGGAACGCCTCAACAACATCGTCGGCGAGATCCGCGCCCACTCCGACCAACTGATCGTCTTCATCGACGAGTTGCACACGGTCGTCGGAGCAGGGGGCGGCGGCGAGGGCGGCGCGATGGACGCCGGGAACATCCTCAAACCGGCCCTCGCGCGCGGCGAGTTGCACATCGTCGGCGCGACCACGCTGGAGGAGTTCCGCCGGATCGAGAAGGACGCGGCACTGGCGCGCCGCTTCCAGCCGATCCTGGTCCCGGAGCCGTCCGTCGCCGACACCATCGAGATCCTGCGCGGGCTGCGCGACCGCTACGAGGCCCACCACCAGGTCCGCTACAGCGACGAGGCCCTGGTCGCCGCCGTGGAGATGTCCGACCGCTACCTCACCGACCGCCGGCTCCCCGACAAGGCCATCGACCTGATCGACCAGGCCGGCGCCCGGGTACGGCTGCGCGCCCGCACGAAGGGCACGGACGTACGGGCCCTGGAGCGCGAGGCCGAGCAGCTGAGCCGGGACAAGGACCAGGCGGTCGCCGACGAGCAGTACGAGCAGGCGACGCAACTGCGCGACCGCATAGCCGAGTTGAACAAGCGGATCGCCGACACGGCGGGCGGCGACGAGGCGGACGAGGGCCAGTTGGAGGTGAGCGCGGAGGCGATCGCCGAGGTGGTGTCCCGGCAGACCGGCATCCCGGTCAGCAGCCTCACCCAGGAGGAGAAGGAACGCCTGCTGGGCCTGGAGGAGCACCTGCACCGGCGGGTGGTCGGCCAGGACGAGGCGGTCGGCGTGGTCGCCGAGGCCGTCATGCGCTCGCGGGCCGGTCTCGCGAGCCCCGACCGCCCGATCGGCAGCTTCCTCTTCCTCGGTCCGACCGGCGTCGGCAAGACGGAGCTGGCCCGCGCTCTCGCCGAGGCCCTGTTCGGCAGCGAGGACCGCATGGTCCGCCTCGACATGAGCGAGTACCAGGAGCGCCACACCGTCAGCCGCCTGGTGGGCGCCCCGCCCGGGTACGTGGGCCACGAGGAGGCGGGCCAGCTCACGGAGGTCGTGCGCCGGCACCCGTACTCGCTGCTGCTCCTCGACGAGGTGGAGAAGGCGCACCCCGACGTCTTCAACATCCTGCTCCAGGTGCTGGACGACGGCCGGCTGACCGACTCCCAGGGCCGCACGGTGGACTTCACCAACACGGTGATCGTCATGACCAGCAACCTCGGCTCGGAGGCGATCACCCGCCGAGGTGCCGGCATCGGCTTCAACGCGGCCGGCTCCGAGGCGGACGAGGAGGCGCGGCGCGAACAGATCCTGCGGCCCCTGCGCGACCACTTCCGCCCCGAGTTCCTCAACCGCATCGACGAGATCGTCGTCTTCCGGCAGCTGACGGGTGATCAACTCCGGCAGATCACCGACCTGTTGCTGGAGAAGACCCGGCGCCTGATGCACGCCCAGGGCGTCACGGTCGCGTTCACGGGCAGGTCCGTGGACTGGCTGGCGGAACGCGGGTTCCAGCCGGAGTACGGCGCCCGTCCGTTGCGCCGGACGATCCAGCGCGAGGTCGACAACCAGCTGTCCCGGCTCCTGCTCGGCGGCACGATCGGCGAGGGCGGCCGGGTGACGGTGGACGTGGCGGATGGACGCCTCGTGTTCCTTCCCGAGCAGGAGGCGCCCACCGCCGAGCTGTGACTGTGCCTGTCGCGGCGCTAGGGGGTGTTTTGAAAGTCCACCGCGGGTGCTGTGCGGGGCTTTCAAAACACCCCTTAGGGCGCCGGGTCCACCACCCTCGCCGATCCGCCACCCCGTCGTACCTTCTCGGCGGCCGCCAGCCACTTTCCGTTCGGCAGCCGCTGCACGCCGGTCGCCGCCCCGATCTCCGGATTCAGTGAGAAGGAGTGCCCGATGGCCTCCAGCTCGCCCCTCAGATCGCTGTTGTAGAGGGCGGGTTCGAGTTCGGTCTTGGCGGCGTTGCGCTGGCTGGCCCGTGGGGCGGCGATCGCGTCGACCAGGGGCAGATGCCGGTCGAGGAACTCGGTCAGCACCTGCAGCACGGTCGTGATGATGGTCGCTCCGCCCGGTGAACCGACGGCCACCACGGGCCGGTCGGCCTTGTCGAGCACGATGGTCGGCGAGATGGACGACCGCGGCCGCTTCCCCGGACCCGGCAGGTTCGGGTCGTGCACGGCGGGGTTGGCGGGCGCGAAGGAGAAGTCCGTCAGCTCGTTGTTGAGCAGGAACCCGCGTCCCGGCACCGTGATCGCGCTGCCGCCCGTCTGCTCGATGGTCAGCGTGTAGGACACGACGTCGCCCCACTTGTCGGCCACCGTCAGATGCGTCGTGTTCTCGCCCTCGTACGTCGTCGGGGCCGCCGTGCCGCCGGCGCCGCACGCCGCCGGATGCCGCGGGTCCCCCGGCGCCACCGGACTGGTCAGCACCGCGTCGTCCTTGATCAGGCAGGCCCGCGAGTCGGCGAACCGCTGCGAGAGCAGCCCCTTCGTCGGTACGTCCTCGAAGGCGGGGTCACCGACCCAGCGGCCCCGGTCCGCGAAGGCGATCCGGCTGGCCTCGATGAAGTGGTGCAGGTACTGGACCTCGCTCGCCTTCGAGAGGTCCGTGTTCTCCAGGATGTTGAGGGCCTCGCCGACCGTCGTGCCGCCGGAGGAGGAGGGCGCGATCGAGTAGACCTTCAGGCCCCGGTACCCCGTCTCGGTCGGCGCCTGGAGCTTGGTGTGGTAGGCCGCGAGGTCCTTGTCGGAGAGCTTGCCGGGGCGGGCGTTCCAGCCCGAAGCGGGGTCCACCGGCGGGTGGTTCACCGTGTTGACGATGTCCCTGCCGAGATCGCCGTGGTAGATGGCGCCGACGCCCTTCTTCCCCAACTCCTGGTAGGTGCTGGCGAGTTCGGGGTTCCTGAAGGTGGAGCCGACGGCCGGCAGCCGGCCGCCCGGCAGGAAGAGCCTCGCCGTGTCGGGGAAGTAGCGGAACCGCGTCTCGTTGGCGGCGGTCTGCGAGCGGAACGTGTCGTCGACGGTGAACCCGTTCCGGGCGATCCGCTCGGCCGGCTTCAGTACCGTGCCCAGCCGTCTGCTGCCCCACTTCTCCAGCGCGGTCTGCCAGGTGGCCGGCGTGCCCGGGGTGCCGACGCTCAGGCCGCTGCTGACGGCGTCGGCGAAGGCGAGCGGCTTGCCGTTCTCCACGAAGAGGTGGGAGTCGGCGGTCAGCGGAGCGGTCTCCCGGCCGTCGATGGTGTGCACCGTACGGGACTTGGCGTCGTAGTAGACGAAGTAGCCGCCGCCCCCGATACCGGAGGAGTAGGGCTCGGTGACGCCCAGGGCGGCCGCCGTCGCGACGGCCGCGTCGACCGCGTTGCCGCCCTTCTTCAGGACCTCGATGCCGGCGGCGGTGGCGTCCGCGTCCACGCTGGCGACGGCGCCCCCGTAGCCGACCTGGACCGGAACCTTCCCCGGCATCGCGCTCGTCGAGGGCGTCGGCGGCGCCGCCGCTCCCACCGACACCACGGCGGCCGAGACCGCCAGGACCGACAGTTTCCGCGCGAGGGGGCGACGCATCAGTACCTCCAGTCCAAGGACGTCCGCGCAGCCTAACCACATCACGCGGGGCCTCGACAGACCCCTTCCGGCTGCTGTCACGCGAACGCCACACGTCGAACACCGGTACGTGCTGGTCGGGTCGGCCCGCTACCATGCGCGCCCATGAACGACGACGTGCGCAACATCGTCCTGGGCGTGGTCGCGGCCGGCATCAGCGCCGCGCTCGGCTGGCTCGCCCGTACGTACCTGTGGCGGCGCAAACTCCGCCGCAAGCAGGCGTTCTTCGGGCTGCCGGACAACTCGGAGTCGCTGCTGGTGGTCAACCGCGGCGCCGCCGGGCCCGAGTTGACGGTGATGCGGTACGACGTGTTCGCGCTGCTGGAACTCGCCGCCCTCATCAAGGACTGCAACGCCAGCGCCCAGGTCCTCGCGCACGACACGGTGCGCCAGGGTTTCGGCGAGCGCACCGAGTTCTGCGTGGGCGGCCCGGCCTCCAACCGCCGTATGACCGCCCACCTGGCCTCCCTGCTCCCCGGGGTGCGGGTGAACGTGGACTCCGAACCCGGCCCGGATCGCGGCGCCTTCCAGGTCGGCACCGAGCGCTACCGGGTGGAGCCGGGTCGGGAGGAGTACGCCCTGCTCGCCCGCCTGACCGTGGACCAGAGCCCCCGGGCCCGTCCGGTGTTCCTCTTCTGCGGTCAGACGGCGATCACCAACCAGGCCGCCACCCGCTATCTCGCCCGCAACCACGAGCGGTTGGCGCGCAAGCACGGCGACACCTCGTTCGTCCTGCTGCTGAAGGTGGTCAACTCGCAGGCGTACGGCCCGGACGTGGTGGAGCTGGTCGCGGACGTGACCCGGGAGGCGAAGACCCCGCTTCCGGCCTCGGCGCCTCCACGCAACTCCCACCGTGCGTCCTGAACTGATTCACACCACAACAATCGTTACCGGCGCGTAACTTACCGGCGGGTTACTTCAGGTAAGCCGGGCTGGATAACGTCTGGTCACTTTGCACTGACACGAGTGAGGAGTGACCCGTGGGACACCGTCGCAAGGCCCTGCGCACGACCGCCGTGGGCGCCGTCTCCGCGACCCTGGTCGCCGGTGGCGTCCTCGGCGTCGCCCCCGCCGCCCAGGCCGCGGGCACCGTCCGCTTCGTCGACATCGCCGGGGACGGCGGGACCGTGCTCAAGGCGAACGTCGTCACGCCCGCGGGCAGCGACGGCACCCACCACTACCCGCTGCTCGTCCTCCCCACGAGCTGGGGCTTCCCGCAGGTCGAGTACCTCGCGCAGGCCCAGAAGCTGGCCGACTCCGGCTATGTCGTGGTCAGTTACAACGTGCGCGGCTTCTGGCAGTCCGGCGGCGAGATAGAAGTGGCCGGACCACAGGACACGGCCGACGCGTCCAGGGTCATCGACTGGGCACTGGCCCACACCCCCGCGGACGCGCGGCGCGTCGGCATGGCGGGCGTCTCCTACGGCGCCGGCATCAGCCTGCTCGCCGCCGCGCACGACCGGCGTATCAGGGCGGTCGCGGCGCTGAGCGGCTGGGCGGACCTGATCGGCTCGATCTACTCCGGCCGCACCCAGCACGTCCAGGCCGCGGCCCTGCTGGACGGCCTGAGCCTGGTCACCGGCCGCCAGGATCCCGAGGTGCGACAGGTCTTCGACGACTTCTACGCCTCCGACCTGTCGAAGGAGAAGGAGATCATCGCCTGGGGGAAGAAACGTTCCCCCGCTACCTATGTGAACCAGTTGAACAAGAACGGCACGGCGCTCATGCTAGCCAACTCCTGGGGCGACACCGTCTTTCCGCCCAACCAGTACGCGGACTTCTACGAGAAGCTGACCGGCCCGAAGAGACTCGAGTTCCGGCCCGGCGACCATGCCACCGCCGAACTCACGGGCCTGTTCGGCCTGCCCAACGACGTCTGGACGGACACCGCCCGCTGGTTCGACCACTACCTCAAGGGCGAGCACAACGGCGTCGACCGCGAGCAGCCCGTCCGGCTCAAGTCCCGTTCCTCGGGCGGCTACGAGGGCTACCCCGACTGGAAGTCGGTCACCGCGACCGACCGGAAGATCGCCCTGGCCGGCACGACCACGATCCACACCAACGTCGACTCCGGGGCGGACGGCGGGATCGTCTTCCTGTCCAGCATCCTCGACCAGGTGGCCAGGCTGCCCCCGCTCGCCTCGATCCCCCTGCTCCCCCGCCGCTGGGCCGCCGTCTGGCAGTCGCCGAGGTACGCCACCGCCCAACGCGTGCGCGGCACCGCCCGTCTGCACACCACGCTCACCCCGACGAAGGAGAGCGGCACGCTGATCGCCTACCTCTACGACGTGGGGCCGCTCGGCATCGGCAAGCTGGTCAGCAACGCGCCGTACACCTTCCACGGGCGCACACCCGGGCGGCCGTTCGGCCTCGACCTGGACCTGTTCTCCACGGCCTACGACGTGCCGGCCGGGCACCGGCTGGCCCTGGTCGTCGACACGGTCGACCCGCTCTACATCGGGCACAACCCGTCCGGCGCGCAGCTGACCTTCTCCTCACCGGCGAACGACCCGTCGTACGTGTCGATTCCGCTGGGCGAGCAGTGATCTCCGGCTGCAGCCGGGCGGGTACGGTTCCTGACGTCGTCGATCATGCCCGGTCGAGCGCGGCTCCCCCTTCACCGTTGTGTCGTGATTGCCGCAAACTATCCAGGCACGAGGGGAGTCAGTACACGACACGCACTTTTCGGGCATTAGCCGTATTTACGTCGACTCTTGGGCCAAAGGATCACGCTTCCGCGGCTTCGGCGTACACCTGGGAGAGCTCCGGCGCACCGCTGTCGGCCCATTCCTGACCGGACTCCACGACGTCGAACTCGCGGCCGGACTCGAGCCGGACGACGGGCTGGCCGTCCTCCCGGATCTCCCAGGCGGCGCCGGGCACGCCCCGCACGATGACGGTGCCCAGGTACAGGCCCGCGTCGTTGCCGAGCCAGGACTCGTTCTCCTCGTCGCCCCGCCAGCGCGGCAGAAGCTGGTCGAGCGCCTCCAAGGAGTCGACGGTGTCGTCGAGTTGGACGCCCTCCTGGGAAGCCAGGGAGCGCAGCAGTTCACACTCGGCGAGGAGTTCGGCGATGCCCTCGGGGTCGAGGTCGCCGTACTTCTCGTGCCGGTCGCCCAGAAAGGGGATCTTCATACTCCCAGCCTGTCATTCGCACCGGCGTACGCACCACAGGCGCGCGGGTGCTCACTTCGGGGCGATTTCCGGTCCCGTCCGCGCATGGCGCGTTGACGGGTCCCAGGTGTCTCTCTAGCTTCACCTGCGTCTTTCGTCCCACAGGTGAGCGGGGGAGCCGGTCGTGCGTCGAGGAGTCCGGGGGTTCACGATCGCCATGGCCCTGTTCACGGCCCTGGTTCCGGTCACGTCGACCCGGGCCGCCCCGGCCGCCGACGCCCAACCGCAGCCGCTGGAGCGGCTGTTCGACAACGCGGCCGTCAGCGAGGACGCGCTTCCCTGCCGCGCCGACTTCGACGGCCACGGCGACTCCCTGTCGGCGCGGGACCTCGCCGCCGCGGGCTGGACGCCGGGCCAGGCGCTCACCGTGCAGGGGGCCCGGCTGACCTGGCCACTGCGGGCGCCCGGCGAGCCGGACAACGTCCTGGCCGACGGACAGGACGTGCGCCTCGCCGGACGCGGTGACGCGCTCGCCTTCCTGGCGGCCGGCACGGGCGGCGCAGAGGCGGGCGGCACGGGCGAGGTGGCGTACGAGGACGGCACGCGGTCCACCTACCGGCTGACGGTCCCCGACTGGCGCACCGGCCCCCTCGCCACCAAGGCCGTGGCGCTGCCGCACCTCAACACCCGCGCCGCCGGGCAGGTCACCGGGCGGGCCCGGCTGTACGTCGTGACGGTGCCGCTGGTGGCGGAGCGCACGGTCGCCTCGGTGCGGCTGCCCCGGGCGGCCGGGGTGCATGTGTTCGCGCTGGCCGTGCGGGACTCGGGGCTCGGCTGGACCGGGAGTTGGGCGGCGGCGACCTCCGGTGAGGCGGCGGTGGGGCCGTGGAGCGACCGGACCGTGCGGCTGGTGGTGCACACCTCGGTGGGCGGGCCCCGGGTGCGGCTGCGGTTTGACAACACGTTCGCGGCGGCGCCGGTGCGGATCGGGAGCGCGACGGTCGCCGTGCGGGCGGCGGGGGCGGCGGCGCGGGACGTGCCGGTGCCGGTGACCTTCGGCGGGGCGCGCGGGGTGGAGATCCCGGCGGGGGCACAGGCGTTCAGTGATCCGCTCGGCTTCACCGTGCCCGCGGACGCGGGTCTGCTGGTGAGCTTCCATCTTCCGGACACGGTGACGGCCGCGCCGCTGCACCGGCTCGCGGTGCAACGGTCGTACGTGAGCGTGCCGGGCGACCACACGGCGGAGAGTTCCGCGGCGGCGTTCACCACCGTCCTGACGACCTGGCCCCTGCTGACCGGGGTGGACGTGAGCGGCGGGCCGGGGTCGGTGGTGGCGGTCGGGGACTCGATCACGGACGGCGACAGGTCCACGGCCGACGCCGACAGGCGGTGGACGAACGTGCTGGCCAGGCGGCTGCTGGCGCAGGGTGTGGTCCCGCACTACGGGGTCCTGAACCAGGGCGTCTCCGGCAACCGTGTGGTCACCGACGGGTATCCCGGCGACGCGGTGTCCACGGACCAGTCCGGAGTGAGCGCGCTGCACCGCCTGGACCGGGACGCCTTCGCGCAGGCGTCGGCCCGTACGGTGATCGTCTTCGAGGGTGTGAACGACCTGCGGGCGGGGTCCACGGCGGGTCAGGTCGTCGGGGGCCTGCGCGAGGTCGCCGACCGGGCCCGTGCGCGGGGGCTGCGGGTGCTGGCGGCCACGATCCTGCCCTGCGGCGGCGAGGCACGGTGCACGGCCGTCGTGGACGCCGAACGCGCCGCGGTGAACACCTGGATGCGCGAGAGCGGGGTGTTCGACGCCGTACTGGACTTCGACGCGGTGCTGCGGGACCCGCGGCTGCCCAGGCGGATGCTGCCGGCCTACGACAGCGAGGACCATCTGCATCCAGGCGACGCGGGCCTCGCCGCGCTGGCGCGGTCGGTGGACCTGCGCCTGCTGGTGCCGTGAGCGGCGGCGGACCGGCTCAGGGGGCCAACGGCAGGTCCAGGTCGACCACCACCGGTGCGTGGTCCGAGGCGCCCTTGCCCTTGCGTTCCTCGCGGTCCACGTAGGCGTCCGTGACCGCCTTGGTGAACGGCTCGTTGGCGTACACCAGGTCGATGCGCATGCCGCGGTTCTTGGGGAAGCAGAGCTGGCGGTAGTCCCAGTAGGTGAAGGGGTGCTCGTACTTGAGGGGGCGCGGGACCACGTCCGACAGGCCCGCCTCGCGCAGGGCGGCGAGGGCGGCGCGCTCGGCGGGGGTGACATGGGTGAGGCCCTCGAAGGCGGCCACGTCGTAGACGTCGTCGTCCGTCGGCGCGACGTTGTAGTCGCCGAGGACCGCGAAGGGGCGGCCGCCGCTCGCGTCGCTCGCCACGGCCGCCTTCAGCGCCTCGAACCACTGGAGCTTGTAGGCGTAGTGCGGGTGGTCCACCTCCCGGCCGTTCGGCACGTACACCGACCAGACGCGGAGCGGGCCGCACGTCGCCGAGATGGCGCGGGGCTCGGGCGCCCCCTCGTACCCGGGGTCGCCGGGCAGGCCCTTGACGACGTCCTCGATGCCGACGCGGGAGAGCACCGCCACGCCGTTCCACCGCCCGGTCGCGTTCACCGCCGCCTCGTAGCCCAGCTCACGCAGTGGCTCGAAGGGGAACTGTTCCTCGGCCAGCTTGGCCTCCTGGAGGCAGAGCACGTCGGTGTTGCTGCTCTCCAGCCAGGCCAGCAGCCTCGGCAAACGGGCGGTGATCGAGTTCACGTTCCAGGTGGCGATGCGCATGCCTGACAACCTACCGGGCGGGTACGACAACGCGGTCGCCCCGCCCTCCCGGTCAGACTTCGGCCGAGTCGCCCGGCGTCAGCCGCAGGTGCTCGGAGCCGCCGAGGGTGCCGATCTGGCGGTCGTAGACCGGCCGGGCGAGGTCGGTGAGCAGGGCGTCGTGGATGTCGTACGCCCGCTGGGGCTTGACCTCGCGGACGTAGTCGATGACCTCGGAGATCTTGTTCCAGGGGGCCATGACGGGCAGCATCAGCGTCTCCACCGGCCGGCCCGGGACGGTGAGCGCGTCGCCGGGGTGGAAGACCCTGCCGCCGTCGATCAGGTAGCCGACGTTGGTGATGCGCGGGATGTCCGGGTGGATGACCGCGTGCAGCTCGCCGTGGACCTCGACGTCGAAGCCGGCCGCGGTGAAGCTGTCGCCGTGGCCGACGGTGTGCACGCGGCCCGGGAAGGCGGCCGCGATCTGCTCGGCGACCGAGGTGAGCGTCCAGACCTCGGCGGCCGGGTTCGCCTCCAGGGCCGCGCGCAGCCGGCCCTCGTCGAAGTGGTCGGGGTGCTCGTGGGTGACGAGGATCGCGTCGGCGCCGGCGGCGGCGTCCTGCTCGCTGAACGCGCCCGGGTCGAGGACGAGCGTGCGCCCGTCCTTCTCGAGGCGCACGCACGCGTGGGACATCTTGGTGAGCTTCATGGCTTCCATCCTGCCCTCCCGCACGCGACCTCGGGTGCCTCAGCCTGGTGCTCCCGCCACCCGTTCGGCGATCACTCGGTGGGCGTGGTCTCCTCCCTGATGACCTGCTGGGCGACCCTGAACGCGCTGCCCGCCGCCGGAATGCCGCAGTAGACGGCCGTCTGCAGCAGCACCTCCTTGATCTCGGCCGGGGTGAGGCCGTTGCGCAGGGCGGCGCGGGTGTGGACCGCCAGCTCCTCCAGGTGGCCGCCGGCGACCAGGGCGGCGAGGGTGACACAGCTGCGGGAGCGTCTGTCGAGGCCGGGCCGGTCCCAGACCTCGCCCCACGCGTAACGGGTGACGAACTCCTGGAAGTCCCCGGAGAACTCGTCCGCCTGCGCCAGCACCCGGTCCACGTGCGCGTCTCCGAGCACCTCGCGGCGGACCTTGACCCCGGCGTCGTGGGGATCCGGTCGCCCGTCCGTCCGCGGCGGCGCGACGGCTGGGGCGATCTCCGCGCGGGGGACCGTCCGAGGAGGTTGCACGGGCGCCGCGAGGACCGGTTTGACGGGACCCGCCGGAATGGCGATCTGGCCGGTGGAGGACTCGACGTAGCCGGGCTGCCAGGCGGCGGAGAAGTGCCGGACCAGCAGGTCGGTGACGGCCGCGGGCTGCTCGACCGGCACCAGGTGCGAGGCCCCGGGGACGACGGCCAGGCGGGCGTCGGGTATGCCGGCGACCAGCGTGCGGGCCTCGGCGGGCCCGGTGACCTGGTCCTCCGAACCCGCCAGCACCAGCGTCGGCACACCGACCCTGCCCAGCTCGGTCCGCACGTCGAACGCGGCCAGCGCCTCGCATGCGGCGATGTAGCAGCCGGGGTCGGTGGTGCGCACCATCTGCACGGCCCATTCGGTGATCGCCGGCTGCGCCGCGGCGAACCCGCCGGTGAACCACCGGTCGGGCGAGGTGCGGGCGATGGGGTCGAGCCCGTTCGTGCGCACGATCACCCCGCGCTGCCGGAACTCGTCGGCTGTACCGAAGCGCGGCGAGGCGGCGATCAGCGCGAGCGAGGCGAGCCGTTCGGGGTACCGCAAGGCCAGGTCCAGGCCGACCGCGCCGCCGAGGGCGCAGCCCGCGTAGCCGAAGCGGTGCACGCCGAGCGCGTCGAGCGTGGTCAGCAGCCGGGAGACGAGGTCGGCGACCGAACCCGCCGGGTGGGCGGGCGCCCCGCCGTGCCCCGGCAGGTCGAACCGGAGGACACGCCACTGCTTCGTCAGCTCTCCCGTCTGGCGGTCCCACATGTGCCAGGTGGTGCCCAGGGAGGGGCCGAGGATGAGGACCGGGGCGTCTTCCGGCCCGTCGAAGCGGTACTGCAGGGTGTTCGGTGGTGTCTCGCTCACCCGACCGACCCTCTCATCTCTCACGAACACCCCAGGAAGGAGTTTGTGAGGATAGGGGCCGGATCGGGTGAAAGACCGGGGTGGGGAGTTGCCCCGCGGTCGCGGTCACACCTCGATGTGGGAGCCCATGATGACCGTACGGTCGCCGGGCAGACCGAAGTACTCGGCGGCGTCGGCCGTGATGTAGGACGTGGCGATGAACAGGCGCTTGCGCCACGGGGCCATCGTCGCCGCCTTGCCGCGGCGCAGCTCTATCTTCGACAGGAAGTAGGACGCCCTCTCCAGATCCAGCGGCCCTTCCGTCTCGGCCGCGTCGAGCATCGCCAGCGTGGCGGGTACGTCCGGCGTCTCCATGTAGCCGTACCGGGCCGTGACGTGCACGATGCCGTCGTCGGCGAAGCCGAGGCTGTCGACGAGGAGGCGCCGCTCGACCGGGACGCGGGGGACGGGCTCGGTCTCGATGGACAGGATGACGACCTGCTCGTGCCGTACGTGGTTGTGCTCCACGTTGGCCCGCATGGCCAGGGGGGCGGTCTCCTTGCCCCGGTTGAGGAAGACGGCGGTGCCGGGGACACGGCGCGTCGGCAGCGTCCCGGTGCGCAGGCGCTCGATGAACTCGGGAAGCGGGCCCTCGTGCCGCTCCCGTTCCGCCGTGACGATGCTGCGGCCGCGCTGCCAGGTCGTCATCACGGTGAACACGGTCAGGCCGATCAGCAGCGGCAGCCACGCGCCGTGCACCAGCTTGGTCAGGTTGGCCGCCACGAACAGCAGGTCCACGAAGAGCAGGACGCCGGCACCGATGCCGATGAGCCAGCGAGGTGTGCCCCACTTCGCCCGGGCGATGTAGAAGAACAGCAGCGTGGTGATGGTGATGGTGCCGGTGACGGCCATGCCGAACGCGAAGGCCAGCGCCGCGGAGCTGCGGAAGGCGAAGACCAGGGTGAGGACCGAGACCATCAGCAGCCAGTTGACCCAGGGGACGTAGATCTGCCCGATCGTGGACTCGGAGGTGTGCGCGACCCGCAGGCGCGGCAGGTAGCCGAGCTGCGCGGCCTGGGAGGTCACCGAGTACGCGCCGGTGATCACCGCCTGGGAGGCGATCACGGTGGCCGCCGTGGCCAGCAGGATCATCGGCCAGCGCCCCCAGTGGGGCACGAGCAGGAAGAACGGGCTGCTGACGTTCTTCGGGTCGTTCAGGATCAGCGCGCCCTGGCCGAGGTAGCTCAGGACGCAGGCCGGGAAGACGAGGAACAGCCAGGCCCGGGTGATGGACCGGCGACCGAAGTGCCCCATGTCGGCGTAGAGCGCCTCGGCACCGGTGACCGCGAGCACGACCGCCGCGAGGGCGAAGAAGGCGGTGCCGAAGTGGCCGAAGAGGAACCCCAGGGCGTACGTCGGTGACAGCGCCCGGAGGATGCCCGGGTGCTCGGCGATGCCCTTCACACCGCACGCGCCGATCGCCGTGAACCAGGCGATCATGACCGGCCCGAACACCCGGCCCACCGCCGCGGTGCCCCGGCGCTGCACCAGGAACAGGATCACGATGATCACCGCGGTGATGGGCACGACCGCTTCGGCCAGCGAGGGCTCGACGACCTTGAGTCCCTCGACCGCGGACAGGACCGAGATCGCCGGGGTGATCATGCTGTCGCCGAAGAACAGGGAGGCGCCGAAGATGCCCAGCGCGGCCAGGACGGCGGCGGTCCGCCTGCCCCGCTGCGAGGACCACCGGCGCAGCAGGGTGATCAGCGCCATGATGCCGCCCTCACCCTCGTTGTCCGCGCGCATCGCCAGCAGGACGTAGGTGACCGTCACGACGATCATGACCGACCAGAAGACCAGGGACACCACGCCGTACACGTTCTGCGCGGAGACCGGCACGGGGTGCGGGTCGCCGGGGTCGAACACGGTCTGGAGGGTGTAGATCGGGCTCGTCCCGATGTCACCGAAGACCACACCGAGAGCGCCGACCACGACGGCGAGGCGCACCGAGTCGTGCGCGAGCTGCCTGTGCGCCTCCGGAGGACTCGCCGACGCGGACTCCTGCCGGCTGCCGGCCATGGAACCTCCTTCTCGCGGGCCGCCCCTGCCGTCGGCCCGTGCGTCAGTGCGGACAATACCCACGCATGTGTCAGGTCGCCGGGGCAGGTCCTGTCATCCCTCGAAGCGGTAGCCCATACCGGGTTCGGTGATCAGGTAGCGGGGATGGGCGGGGTCCGACTCGAGCTTGCGCCGCAGCTGGGCCATGTAGACCCGCAGGTAGTTGCTCTTGTTGGCCTGGGTGACCCCCCAGACCTCCTGCAGCAGCTGCTTCTGGGTGATCAGCCTGCCGGGGTTCGTGATCAGGATCTCCAGCAGGTGCCACTCGGTCGGGGTCAGCCGTACGTCCCCGCCGTCCCGCACGACCTTCTTGGCGGACAGGTCGACGGTGAACCCCTCGGTCTCCACCAAGGTCGCCTCGGGGACGAGGGCCAGGTCCTCGGTGCGCCGCACGGCGGCCCTCAGCCGGGCCAGGAGTTCGTCCATGCTGAACGGCTTGGTGATGTAGTCATCGGCGCCCGCGTCGAGCGCGGCGACCTTCTCCTCGGACGCCTGACGTGCCGACAGCACCAGGATCGGCACCCGGGTCCAGCCGCGCAGCGCCCTGATGACCTCGACCCCGTCCATGTCGGGCAGGCCGAGGTCGAGCATCACGACGTCCGGCCGGCGGGTGGCCGCGAGCTCCAGGGCCGTGGCCCCGTCGGGGGCGGCGTCCACGCCGTACCGCCGGGCCCGCATGTTGATCACGAGGGCCCGGACGAGCTGCGGGTCGTCCTCCACCACCAACACCCTTGTCATGGGTGTGCGCCTTTCAACGGGTAACGGCGTCAACTCGTCTTCGCCGCGAGGGCCTTGAGCGCGATGTTGAGTTCGAGGACGTTCACCCGGGGCTCACCCATGAAGCCGAGCGTGCGCCCCTCGGTGTGGTCCTCGACCAGCTTCTCCACCGCCGCGACGGACAGGCCGTTCTTCGCGGCGACGCGGTGGACCTGGAGTTCCGCGTAGGCCGGGGAGATGTCCGGGTCCAGGCCCGAGCCGGACGACGTGACGGCGTCGGCGGGGACCTGGGACGCCGTGACGGTGTAGCCCGGCACCGAGTTGTCCTTGATGACGGCGGCCTTGGCGTCCTTCACCTGCTGGATGAGGTTCTTGTTGTCGGCAGCAAGGTTGGTCGCGCCGGACAGGATCAGCTTGTACTGCGTGTTGACGCTGTTGGTGCCGAGGCCACCCGACGGTCGGCCCTGGAACCACCGCAGGTCGGGCTCCGGGGTCTGCTGCCCCTTCTTCAGCGGCAGGTTGTACGACTGCCCGATCAGGGACGAGCCGACGACCTTCCCGTCCGCCTTGATCTCGGAGCCGTTCGCCTTGTCGGGGAACAGCGCCTGGGCCACACCCGTGATGACGAGCGGGTAGATGACGCCGGTCACCAGGGTCAGCACGAGCAGGGCGCGCAGGCCGGCGCCGAGCAGCCGGGCGGTGTTCGTTACGGAGTTGTTCATGGCGGTTCAGCACGCTTCCAAGAAGTTACAGCCCGGGGATGAGGGAGATGAGCAAGTCGATGATCTTGATGCCGATGAAGGGCGCGATCAGCCCGCCGATGCCGTAGATCGTCAGGTTGCGCCGCAGCATCTTGTCGGCGCTGACCGGCC
>NZ_JBIWPO010000020.1:0-136430 GCF_044768275.1 Streptomyces sp. NPDC101152
GGCACCCCTGCCCGGCCGAACGCAAGCACCATACGAAGCCTGCCCGACCCCAACTCCACCAACCAGAAAGACACTTAGTCGCGACAGTCTACTAGCACCCCGGCCGGCTCCCCCGGCGCTCCACCATCAGCCGCGAGCCCGTCAGGCGTTCGCCGAACACGTCGTCCGGGTTGGACAGGACGCAGGTGTCCAGGGAGAGACAGCCGCAGCCGATGCAGTCGGTGAGGTGGTCGCGCAGCCGGTTGAGCTGGTTGATGCGCTGGTCGAGTTCGGAGCGCCAGGCCGCGGAGAGGCGCGCCCAGTCCTCACGGGTCGGGGTGCGCTCCTCGGGGAGCTCGGCGAGGGCCTCACGGATCGTGGCGAGGGGGATGCCGACGCGCTGCGCGGCCCGTACGAAGGCCACCCGGCGCAGTGTGTCACGGTGGTAGCGGCGCTGGTTGCCCGCGGTGCGGCGGCTGCTGATCAGCCCCTTGGACTCGTAGAAGTGCAGGGCGGAGACGGCGGCGCCGCTGCGCGCCGCGAGCTGGCCGACGGTGAGCTCGTGGATCTTCTCGGGAATCTGGGGCACCCCTCGGAGCCTACCCAGCCCGCCGCTGGCGGCGTCCGTTGACATGGGGTCCGGACCCGACCATGCTAAGCAGTTGCTTAGACATCTGGTGCTGGGCACAGAGGCACATGGGAGGCCGGGACATGGCAGAGCCGAGGATCTTCGCGTCCGCCGACGAGCTGAGGGCGGCGGTGGGCGAGCAGCTGGGGTACAGCGACTGGCTGGAGGTCGACCAGAAGCGTATCGACCTGTTCGCGGACGCGACCGGCGACCACCAGTGGATCCACGTGGATCCCGAGAAGGCCGCTTCGGGCCCGTTCGGCACGACCATCGCGCACGGCTATCTGACCCTGTCGCTGCTCCCGCTGTTCGGCCCGCAGCTGATCAGCGTCGAGGGCGTGAAGATGGGCGTCAACTACGGCACCAACAAGGTCCGCTTCCCCGCCCCGGTCCCGGTCGGGTCGCGACTGCGGGCGACGGCGACGATCAGCGACGTCACGGACGTGCCGGGCGGGGTCCAGGTCACCGTCGCCTTCACCGTGGAGCGCGAGGGCGGGGACAAGCCGGTGTGCGTCGCGGAGTCGGTCTCCCGGTACTACCTGTAGCGCCGGCGGCGTTACTTCGCCGCCCCGACCATCCGCAGCACGAGGTCGGCGTAGAGCGCGCCGACCTCGTCGGGCGTCCAGGGGCCGCCGGTGCTGAACCAGCGGGCGACGTCGACGCAGAGGGAGAGCACCGCGAGGGTGGTGCCCTTGACGTCGAGCACCTCGAACTCGCCGGACGCGATGCCGTCCTCGAGGATCCCGCGCACCTCGGCGTCGCACTGCCGGCGCAGCGCCACGATCTCGGCGCGGGCGTCCGGGCCGAGCGAGTCCAGCTCGTACTGCACGACCCGCGCGGTGGTACGGCCGCCCGCGTGCCAGCGGACGAAGGAGCTGACCGCGTCGGCGAGCCGCTCGGCCGCGGTGCCCTCACGCCGGGACGCCGTCTGCAGGATCTCCAGCGCCTTGGTGTGGCCGATCCGGCTGATGCGGTGGAGCAGCTCTTCCTTGGTCTTGTAGTGGATGTAGAGCGCGGCCGGGCTCATGCCGGCCCGGCCCGCGATGTCCCGGGTCGTGGTGGCGTGGTACCCGCGCTCGGCGAAGGCCTCCACGGCGGCGACCAGCAGCCGCCGGGCCGCGTCGGGCGTGACCTCGGCCCACGGCGCCACTTCGCCGCCGGCCGTCTCCTCCGCCGTACTCATCGCTCGCTCGCCCCTCTCGCCGACATGGGCTCCCACCATACCGCCGAAGGTGAGCGAGCGCTTAGCCAGCCCGCCCCGGAGCCGTCCGGGCGGTCAGAGCTTCTCGAAGGGGTGGAAGGGGCGCTCCGCCGCCTCCTGCCGGTCCCGGATCACCTTGGCGAGGGTGAAGGCGGAGGTCACCAGGTACAGGACGGCAATGCCCAGGAAGGCCCTCACCCAGGCGTCGGCGTGCAGTTTGACGATGCCGATGGCGGTGGCCGCCATGGCGACGGCGAAGGACGCGACGGCCTGGCCGTAGAAGGCGGCCGTGTTCTGCTGCTTGCCCGATGTGTCGCTCATGAGGACAAGGATCGGAGGCCGTTGCGGGTTCCACATCCGCCGAAGTACCTAGGCGCTACTCAGGACCGAGGGGCGGTCAGAAGGCGGAGACCCCGGTCAGCGCGCGGCCGATGAGGAGCTTCTGGATCTGGCTGGTGCCCTCGTAGAGGGTCATGACGCGGGCGTCCCGCAGCAGCTTGCCGGCCGGGTACTCGTCGATGTAGCCGTAACCGCCGAAGACCTGCAGGGCGTTGTTGGCCGCGCGCACGGCGGCCTCCGAGGCGAAGAGCTTGGCCGTGGAGGACTCGACGGCGAAGGGCTGTCCGCGGTCGATCAGGTCGGCGACCCGCCAGGTCAGCAGGCGGGCCGCGTCCACGTCGACGGCGATGTCGCTGATCAGCTCCTGGACGAGCTGGTGGTGGGCGATGGACCGGCCGAACTGCTCCCGCTCGCCGGCGTATGCCACGGCCGCGTCCAGCGCGGCCTGGGCTATGCCGACACACCCCGCCGCGACCGACATCCGCCCTTTGGCCAGGGCCGACATGGCTACGGAGAAGCCCTTGCCCTCCTCGCCGAGCATCGCGTCGGCGGGCACCCGGACGCCGTCCAGGACGAGTTCGGCGGTCGCCTGACCGCGCAGGCCGAGCTTGCCGTGGATGGCGCGGCGGGTCAGACCGGGGGTGTCGGTCGGCACGAGGAAGCCGGAGACGCCCTTGTGGCCGGGGGCCTCCGTGGAGCGGGCGAACAGCAGGACCACGTCGGCCCAGGTTCCGTTGGTGATGAACATCTTGGTGCCGTCGATGACGTAGTCGTCGCCGTCGCGCACCGCGCGCGTGGTGAGGTTGCCGGCGTCGGAGCCGGTGCCCGGCTCGGTGAGGCCGAAGCAGCCGACGTACTCGCCGGAGGTGAGACCGGGCAGCCAGCGCCGCTTCTGCTCCTCACTCCCCCAGGCGGAGATGGTCTTCGCCACCAGCCCGAGTGAGACGGACACGATCCCGCGCACGGACGAGTCCCCGCGCCCGAGCTCCTCCGTGACCAGGCAGTAGGCGAGGTGGTCGCCGCCCGAGCCGCCGTACTCCTCGTCGAGGGTCAGCCCGAGAAAGCCGACCTCACCGAGCTTCTTCACGACGGACCGGTCGACGTCCTCCGCACGGTCCCAGGCCACGACGTGCGGAAGGATCTCCCGCCACACGAAGTCCCGCGCGAGCTGCCGGACGGCGGTCTGCTCCTCGCTGAGCTCCAGGTTCACGCCGAGTCACCCCACACCCGTAAATTAGCACTGCTAGTTTAATTCCGCAGCCCTACTATGTGCGCCATGGCCCGACCGCGCAAGCCCCTGCTCAGCACCGACCGGATCGTCGAGACGGCACGCGCGCTCGTGGACGCGGAGGGCCTGGCGGCCGTCTCCACCCGGCGGCTGGCCGCCGAACTCGGGGTCAGCGGGCCGTCCCTCTACAACCACTTCCGCACCAAGGACGAGATCCTGGAGGCGGTCGCGGACTCGGTGAGCGCACAGGTCGACCTGTCGATGTTCGAGGACGGCCGCGACTGGCGGACCGCGCTGCACGACTGGGCCGTCTCCTACCGGGCCGCCCTGCGCGACCACCCCCACATCGTCCCGGTCCTGGCCACGGGCCCCGGCCGCCGCCCGGCCGGTCTGCGGGTGGCGGACGTCGTGTACGGCGCGATGGTCGACGCGGGCTGGCCGCCGGCCCAGGCGACCTCCGTCGGCGCGCTGATGCGGTACTTCATCATGGGCTCGGCGCTCGGGTCCTTCGCGGGCGGTTTCGTCGACGACGCGACCGCCTACGACCTCGCCGACTATCCCCACCTCGGTCAGGCGCACCTCCTCGCCGAGCAGCAGGAGAAGATCGACGAACGCGCCTTCGAGACAGGCCTGACGGCACTGCTGGACGGGCTGGCCCGGCAGTACGAGCAGGTGCGGGGGCCTGCGTGACGGGTCGGACGGCCAGGGAAGGTGGATCGGTCGTGTGCCCGGTGCGGGCGGGTGGGGGTTGTTCGCGCAGTTCCCCGCGCCCCTGAGCGGCCGCCCCGCCGCTGCCTGACGTGCCGGGTGTCAGAAGACGACCAGCGCGCGGCCGCCCTTTCCGGCCAGCATGTTCTCGAAGGCCGCCGGGATGCCGTCCAGGGCGATCCGTTCCGTCACGAGCGCGCCCAGGTCGAGGCGGCCGGCGCGTACGTGGTCGGCCAGGACCGGCAGGTCCTTGGCCGGGTCCGAGTTGCCGTAGACGCAGCCCGCCAGGGTCCTGCCCCAGTGGAAGATCTCCAGCGCGTTGAAGGTGACCTGCTGGTCCTTGCCGCCGATGCCGACGACCGTCGTACGGCCGCCGCGCCGCGTGGAGTCCCAGGCCGTGCGGATCGTCGCCGCGCGGCCCACGCACTCGATCGCCACGTCGACCCCCTGCCTGCCGGTCAGGCCCCGGATCTCGCGGGCCGTGTTCTCGGAGGCGAGCACGTAGTCGGTGGCGCCCGCCGCGCGCGCCAGCCCCTCCTTCTCGGGGGAGACGTCGACGGCGACGATGCGGGACGCGCCCGCGATCCGGGCCCCTTGGAGCGCCGCCAGGCCCACGCCGCCGACGCCGTACACCGCGACCGTCTCCCCGGCCCTGACCCTCGCCGAGTGGTGGACTGCGCCGTAGCCGGTGAGGACCGCACAGCCCAGGAGTGCCGCGTCGGTGAGGGGGACGCCCTCGGGAAGGGGAAGGACGCAGTTCGCGGCGACGACGGTCTCCTCGGCGAACGCGGCGACGTTGAGACCGGGGTGCAGGTCGACGCCCGCCGCGGTGCGGGCGTACACGTCCGCGGCGCCGTTCAGGGCGTTGGCGCACAGCCAGACCTCGCCGAGCGAGCAGGCGTGGCAAGTGCCGCAGGACGGAGCCCAGTTGAGGACGACCTCGGTGCCGGGGGCGACGTGGGTGACGCCCTCGCCGACGGCGAGGACCGTGCCGGCGCCCTCGTGGCCGAGGACGGCGGGGACCGGAACCCGCATGGTTCCGTTGGACAGGGACAGGTCGGAGTGGCACACCCCGGCCGCGGCGAGCCGGACCCGGACCTGGCCGGGGCCCGGGTCGGGCAGCTCGATGTCGGTGATCTCGAGCGGGGCGCCCACTTCGGGCAGGACGGCGGCGCGAACCACGGACACGCTCCTCAGAACTGCAGGGACTTGGTCTGGAGGTACTCGGCGAGACCGTGCGTGCCGAGCTCACGGCCGACGCCGGACTGCTTGTAGCCGCCGAAGGGGGCGACAGGATTGAAACGGCCGCCGTTGATGTCCACCTGCCCGGTGTCCATGCGGCGCGCGAAGGCGACCGCCTCGGCCTCGTCCCCGGCCCACACGGCGCCCGCGAGGCCGTACACCGTGCCGTTGGCGATGCGCAGGGCGTCCTCCTCGTCCTCGTAGCGCAGGACGCACAGGACCGGGCCGAAGATCTCCTCCTGGGCGACGGTCATCTCGGGGGTGACGTCCGCGAAAACGGTCGGGGAGACGAAGTAGCCCTCCTCGCGCGGCGGTTCCAGGCCGCCGGCGACCAGGCGGGCGCCCTCCGCCACGCCCTTCTCGATGTAACCCCGCACCCGCTCCCGCTGCTTGGCGTTCACCACCGGGCCGATGCGCTCGCCGTACTTGGCGGCGGCCGCGGAGGCGAGCTCCACGGCTTCGTCGTACTGCGAGGTGTGCACCAGCATCCGGGTCCAGGCGCTGCAGGTCTGGCCGGAGTTGGACATGACGTTGGCCACCCCGACGTTGACCGCCTTGGCGAGGTCGGCGCTCGGCAGGATGACGTTGGCGGACTTGCCGCCCAGTTCCAGGGCGAACCGCTTGACGGCCGCGCCCGCCGTCGCGCCGATCCGGCGGCCGACCGCGGTGGAGCCGGTGAAGGAGACGAGGTCGACACCCGAGTGCTCGGCGAGGGCCTGTCCGGCGACCGGACCGAGCCCGGTGACGAGGTTGAAGACGCCCGCGGGGACGCCTGCCTCGTGCACCGCCTCGGCGAACAGCTGAGCGACCAGCGGGGTGTCCTCGGCGGGCTTGAGGACGACCGTGCAGCCCGCCGCGAGCGCCGGGGCGACCTTGGCGACGATCTGGTGGAGCGGGTAGTTCCAGGGCGTGATCGCACCGACCACGCCGACCGGCTCGAGGTACACGGTCGAGTTGCCGTGCTTCTCCTCGAAGGGGTACGTCGCCGCCAGCTCGGCGTACGAGCCCGCGACCGCGATCGGCACGGCGGCGTGGACGTTCTCGGAGAACTTCAGGGGGGCGCCGAGCTCGGCGGTGACCGTCTCGGCGATCTCGTCCTTGCGGGCCACGAGCACGTCCCGCAACGCGGCCAGCCGGGCGGCCCGCTCGGCCGGCGGGGTCGCGGCCCAGGCCGGGAAGGCGGCCCGGGCGGCCCGTACGGCGGCGTCCACGTCCTCGGCCGTCCCCGCGGGCACTCGGCCGATCACCTGCTCGTCGACCGGGTTCACGACGTCGATCACGTCCCGCCCGGCGGCCGGCCGCCAGGCGCCGTCGATGTACATGCCGTCATGTGCCTTCATGGTGCTCCTCCGGGCGGGGCGGGGTGCGTCCTCCGCTGCACAACCTACCGACAGCCCCATAAACTAGCGGCGATAGTTTTATGATGCCAGAGGCTCTTCCGCCAGGCCGGGTCAGCCCTCCAGATCCGGCAGGTGGTCCGGCGCCGGGCAGATCCGTTCGCCGTGCTGGTCGAAGACGAACAGGTGGGCGATGTCCACGAGGAGGGGGACCTGGAGCCCCCGGCGCAGGTCGATGTCCGGGGTGGTGCGCACGACCAGGTCGCCGGGGAGACGGGGCTCGGCGGGGGTGGGCTCGGGCCCCCGCGGCTCGTCCAGGACCACCACCGGTCCGGCGCGCAGCGCACCCGCCCGCTCCTTCAGGCGTCCCAGCACGGTGGGACCGCCGCGCCGCCGGGACGGACGGGTGGTGGGGCGCGGGGCCTCCAGGTCCGGTACGAGGGCGGGCCGGGAACCGGTGTTGAAGTGCACCAGCACCTCGTGGCCCTGGAACTCCACGTGCTCCACCAGGCCGGTCAACGGCACCTCCCCCGGGCGGGCGGAGCTGTGCTTGGCGATGCGGACGGCCTCCGAGCGCAGGCCCACGATCACCTCGCGGCCCTGCTGGACCCGGAGCAACTGGTGGTCTAGGGAGAGGGGTTCGGGCAGTCGCAGGTACTGCTTGCCCATGCTGATGGTCATCGCGCCGTCGAGCGGGGCCCGGACCAGCCCGCGCAGCAGGTTGATGCGCGGCGTGCCGATGAACGCGGCGACGAAGACGTTGCGCGGCAGGGCGTAGACCGCGCGCGGCGTGCCGACCTGTTGCAGGACGCCGCCACGCAGGACGGCGACCCGGTCGCCGAGCGACATGGCCTCGGCCTGGTCGTGGGTGACGTACACCGTGGTGACGCCGAGTTCCCGGGTGAGCGCGGCGATCTCGGCGCGCAGGTGGTTGCGGAGCTTGGCGTCCAGGTTGGACAGCGGCTCGTCCATCAGGAAGGCGGACGGGTGGCGGGCGATGGCCCGGCCCATGGCGACGCGCTGGCGTTCGCCGCCGGAGAGCTGGCCGGGGAAGCGGTCGAGGAGGTCCTCGATGCCGAGCATGCGGGCGGTGGCGTCGACGCGGGGGCGCGGATCCTCGCCCGGGTTCTCGACCTTCAGCGGGAAGCCGATGTTGCCGCGGCTCGTCATGTTCGGGTACAGGGCGAAGTTCTGGAACACCATCGCCATGTTCCGCCCGGACGGCGGGAGGTCGTTCGACTCCTCGCCGTCGAGCAGCAGCCGGCCCTCCGTGATCTCCTCCAGCCCGGCGATCATCCGGAGCACGGTGGACTTCCCGCAGCCGGAGGGCCCGAGCAGCACGAGGAACTCCCCGGGCCCGATGTCCAGGGACAGCCGGTCCACCACGCGAAGGCCTCGCGTGTAGCTCTTGCTCACATCGTGGAGAGAGATGGCGCGTGTCATGTCGGGTGCCCCCGAGGGCGGTCTCAGGCGCTGGTGCTCCGCGGTCCGGTGGCCACGTGCGGGTCGCACGAGGTCTGTGGGTCACGGAAGCTAACGGAATGTGTGCGGCCGGGGGAAGAGTCCGGACGGTCCGGTTCACCCTGTGAGAAAGCGGACGATCCTCTTCAGCGGTCGGACCTCGGCCCGCGGGTCTCGGTGAGGTGCGCGAAGACGACGGTGTTGCCCACGTAGCCGCTGCGCCGGTCGAAGGCGCCGCCGCAGGTGATCAGCCGCAGTTCCGGGCGGCCACGGGCCCCGTAGACCTCCTGGTCGGGGAAGTGCGCCTTCTCGAAGGTCCGCACGCTGTCCACGTGGTACACGGCGCTGCGTCCGTCCGCGCGTCGCAGTTCCACGAGGTGGCCGCGCCCGAGCCGGCCGAGCCCGGCGAAGACGGCCGGCCCGGTGCCGGTGTCCAGATGCCCGACGACCACCGCGGTGCCCTGCTCGCCGGGCGAGGGCCCGTCCTGGTACCAGCCGACCTGGTGGCCGTCGCCCTCGGGGGGCGCGGTGAGCCGGTGCGCACGGTCGAGGCCGAGACCGATGACGGGCGCGTCGACGCCGATGTAGGGGATGACGACCCGGGTGGGGCGGGAGCGGGCCAGCGGACGGGGCGGGGGTGGTGAGGGTCTGGCGGGCCGGGCCGTCGCGTGGGGCGGTGCGGCGTCGACGCGGGCTCCGTCGTCCGGCCCCTGCGTCGACGCGGCGACGGCGCGCGGGGCCGCTGCGGCCGCGCCTGCGGCGCCCGTCCCGTCGTCGTGCGCCCACCGCGCCCCGCCCACCACCAGCGCCACGGCGAGGGCGGCCGTCCGCGTCAACCGGTAGGCACGGCTGCGGTACCAGGGCCTGCGCCGACGCACGAGCGGCCGTCGGACGGCGCCGGAAGGGCGCGCGGGGCGGTGCCGGTACGCGGCCTGGGCGCGGGGTGGGACCGAACGCGACGCGGCGGCGTCCGCCCGGCGACGCCCCCCGCCCCCACTGGCCGGCCGGGCGACGACCGCCGCTGCCGAGCGCCTACGCTCCATAGGGCCGGCGACGGAGCCGGAACCACACCACCCCGCCCACCGCCGCCAGGCCCACCGCGGCGGCGCCGGCGACCGGGCTGATCGCCGCGTCCCGGGCCAGCCCGCCGCCACCGGCCGGCGGACCGCCGGCCGGGCGGCCGGGCGTCCTCGCGGCGGGCTTCGCCGACGCGCAGTCGACGGTGAACACCTTGAACTTCCCAACGCCGTGCCCCCGGTCCGTCTTCCAGGTCAGCCTGTACAGGCCGTTGGGCAGCCCGAGCGGCATGCTGTCGCCCGTCCGGTCGGGGGCGATGGTGATCTCGCCGCCGAGGTGGCCCCTGCCCGCACCCGGCCCGTTCGGCTGGGGGTTGATGCTCCAGGTGACGTGCTCGCCCGGGTCGAAGCTGAAGGCCGCGAGGTAGAAGTCGCAGACCCTCCGCTCGTCCCGCTGGTCCTTGAAGGCCGTGCCGACCTTGTGGATCTTGAGATCGCCGGTGTCACCGGGCACGGGGGTGGGTGCGGCGACGGCGGCCGGGCCGAGGAGCGCGCTCCCCGCGAGGGTCAGTGCCGCCAGCGCGGCGGTACGCGCTCCGGCGCGGTGGAACAGGGGCAGGGTGGACATGAAGATCCTCCGAGTCAGACGATTTTCGTACGAATCGCGGTGCGTCTGACTCTCTTTCACATGTGCGGCGGTGAGTGCGTGAGCCTCGCCTGACGCAGCGTCAGACATCGCCCTTCCGGCCCACGACCGACCCCGGCCGCCGCGCCCTGGACTCGGCCTCCCGCGCCCCCGCGGGCTTCACCGGCGACCGCAGCGCCACCCCCGAGGACAGCAGCAGCAACGCCCCGAGCATCACGAACGGCGCCGCCACCCCCGCGACCCCGGCGACCAGCCCCGCCGCCGCGGGCGCGGCCACCTGGCCGAGGCGGTTGCCGGTCAGGCGCAGGGCAAGGGCGGTGGAGCGGGCGCCGTCGGGGGCGGCCTGGACGACCGTCGTCATGGACAGCGGCTGACCCACGCCCAGACAGAAGCCGAGGGCGACCAGCATCAGGCCGAGCCCCCACACCGGCGCCGGCAGCGCGATGCCCGCGCACAGCAGGGCACCCAGCAGGCAGGTCACGGTGAGCAGAGCGGGGCGGCCGAGCAGCCGCAGCAGCGGGGTCAGGACGAGCCGGCAGGCGATGGTGGCCCCGGCGCGCAGGCTGAGCAGCACTCCGATCACCGACGGCGCGATACCGCGGTGCTCGCCGACCACCGGCAGATAGGCGGTGAGGACGTCGGTGGCGGAGAGCACCGACAGGCTGATGAGCATGCCCACGGGGACGCCCCGGGCCTTCAGGATGCCGCCGACCGGTATCCGGTCGCCGTGTCCGGTACGGGACCTGATCGCGGTACGGTCCTCGATGCGCCACAGCGACGTGAACGCGACCGCCGCTCCCGCCCCGGCCACCACCAGCGCCAGCGCGCTCGTGCGGGCCATGTCCGGGCCGCCGATCAGCGCGCCCGCGGCGATCGGGCCGACGAGTTGGCCGAGCGAGGCGCCGATGGTGAAGTGCCCGAAGTTGCGGTCCTGTTCGTGCGGGGCGGACCGGCGGGCGACCAGGGACTGCGCGCCGATCACGAAGCAGAGGTGGCCGAGGCCCATCACCCCGCTCCACACGGCCATCGCCCCCAGGGAACCGGCGCGTCCGCTGAGCGCGCAGCCGCCCGCGATCAGGGCCACCCCGACCGGCAGCAGGGGCGCACAGCGACCGTGGTCGGTGCGGCGGCCCAGCGGTACGGCGGCGAAGAGCGGGAGCAGGGCGTAGACGCCCGCGATGACGCCGACGGCCCGCTCGTCGGCGCCCAGCGCGAGGGCCCGGTAGGAGACGGCGGGCCGGGCCATCGACACCGCCCCCTGTGCGAAGGAGAAGGCGATGACGAGGCGGAGCAGCCAGCCGCGGTTCCCACCGGGCGCCATGGAGCGGTTCCTTTCCAAAGGTCAGATGATGCCGAAGAGGATCCCTGCCCCGAGCACGACCAGAGATGTGAGCGCGGCCCACTTGACCACGAACCTGGTGTGGTCGCCGAACTCCACCTTCGCCATGCCGACGAGGACGTAGACGGCCGGGACCAGCGGGCTGGACATGTGCAGGGGCTGGCCGACGAGGGAGGCGCGGGCGATCTCCAGGGAGGAGACACCGTGTGCCTGGCCGGCCTCGGCGAGGACCGGGAGGATGCCGAAGTAGAAGCCGTCGTTCGACATGAAGTACGTGAGCGGGATGCTCAGGACGCCGGTGACGACGGCCATCTGCGAGCCCATGCCGTCGGGGACGTTGTCCACGAGCCACTTCGCCATGTGGTCGACCATGCCGGTGCCCTGCAGGACGCCGGTGAAGACGGCGGCGGCGAAGACCATCCCGGAGACGTTGAGGACGTTCTCGGCATGCGCGCCGAGGCGGGCCTTCTGGTCCGGCATGTGCGGGAAGTTCACGGTGAGCGCGAGCGCGGCGCCGAGCAGGAACAGCACCGGGATCGGCAGCCACTCCATGATCATGGCGGTGAGCAGGGTGACGGTCAGGAGCGCGTTGAACCAGTACAGCTTGGGGCGCAGGGTGGGGCGGTGCGGGTCGAGGCCCTGGAAGCCCTCGTCCTCGTCGGCCGGCCCGGCGTCGGTGCCGCCGCCCGAACCGCCGCTCGCCGCACGATTGTTGCCTGCGCCGGAGCCCGCGCCGACCAGCACGGTCTCGGTCTCCTTCTCGTCGACCAGCACTTCGTCCAGCGTCAGCACGCCGAGCCGCTTGCGCTCGCGGCGGCCGAGGACGTACGAGAGCGCGATCACGAACAGCAGGCCCACGGCGAGGGCCGGGATCATCGGCACGAAGATGTCGCCGGCGTCGAGCTTCAGCGCGGTCGCGGCCCGCGCGGTCGGGCCGCCCAGGGGAGGGTGTTCATCACGCCGTTGGCCATCGCGGCCACGCCGGTCATCACGACCAGGCTCATCTTCAGGCGCTTGTACAGCGGGTACATCGCCGAGACGGTGATCATGAAGGTGGTCGAGCCGTCGCCGTCCAGCGAGACGATCGCGGCGAGCAGGGCCGTACCGACGACGATCCTGAGCGGGTCGGCCTTGCAGAACTTGAGGATCCCCCGGACGATCGGGTCGAAGAGACCGACGTCGATCATCACGCCGAAGTAGACGATCGCGAACATGAGCATCGCCGCGGTGGGAGCGAGGCCGGTCACGCCCTCGATGACATAGTCACCGAGCCCCGCGCCCTTTCCGACGAGGACACAGAAGACTGCCGGGATCAGCACGAGCGCCGCGATCGGCGACATCTTCTTCAGCATGATCAGGACCAGGAAGGTCGCGATCATGGCGAAGCCGAGGATGGTCAGCATGAATGGATACCTAACGTTCGCCCTTGAACATCCCGCCGGGCGGGCGGTGCGACGACGTTAGGTCCGTTCAAACAGCGTCAGCAAGTGGTTGACCTGTGAGCAATAAGCGCAAAATTGCAGGTCACAGCCTTGCTCACGTCAGGCGGGGAGTACGGCGGTGACGGCGGTGACGGCGGTGACGTCGACGGGGACTCCGTTGAGGACCGCGTTGCCCGACAGGGGGTCGAGCAGGCTGCCGTCGAGGAGTTGGTTGACGTTGACGCCGGGGTCGCCGGCGGCGTGGCTCAGCCGGGTGCCGGGACGGTCGTGGCCCCAGCCGTGCGGCAGGCTCACCACGCCCCGGCGCACGCCGTCGGTGACCTCGGCGGTGGCGGTGACCTCTCCCCCGGCGCCCTTGACCCGCACCGGCGCCCCGTCGCTCACGCCGAGCCGCTCGGCGTCCTCGGGATGGACGTGCAGGGTGCACCGGTTGGAGCCACCGGTGAGGGCGGGCACGTTGTGCATCCAGCTGTTGTTGGACCGCAGATGCCGGCGCCCGACGAGCACGAGCCCGTCCGGGCGCTCCCGCAACGCCTGCCGCAGCCGGGGCAGATCGTCCGCGATGGGCCCCGGCAGCAGCTCGACCTTGCCGCTGCGGGTCTTGAGCGGCTGCGGGAGGCGGGACCGCAGCGGCCCGAGGTCGATGCCGTGCGGGTGCTCCAGCAGCTTGTGCAGGGACAGCCCGTCGGGTCGTACGCCGAAGCCGTCGCCGTAGGGGCCGAGGCGCAGCATCATGTCGAGCCGTCGCTCGGGGCCGCTGATCCCCGCGAGCTGTGCGGCGAGGTCCTTCGGGTCGCGGCCGTGCACCGGTGAGTGGGGTTCCTTGACGGCCCTGCCGAGGGTCTGGCCGATGACCAGGTCGTCCACGGCGGAGGGGTCGGCGCCGTGCATGCCGGTCGCGGCGAGGATCAGCCGGGCGAGGATCTCGGTCTCGGCCATCCGGCCGGGCTCCAGCGGGACGGCCGGGCGGGTGTAGCGGACCTGGTTGCGGACGGCGAGCGTGTTGAAGGCGAAGTCGTGGTGCGGGCTCTGGGAGGGGGGCGGCGGGGGCAGCACCACGTCGGCGTGGCGCGACGTCTCGTTGAGGTACGGGTCGACGCTGACCATGAAGTCCAGTGAGTCCAGGGCCTTGTCGAGCCGGTCGCCGTCGGGGGCGGAGAGCACCGGGTTGGTGGCGACGGCGATCAGGGCGCGGATCGGCTCGCCCTCCTCGGTCGCCGTGTCGATCTCCTCGGCGAGCGCGGAGAGCGGCAACTCCCCCTTCGCCTCGGGGTGCTTGCTCACCCGCGAGTGCCAACGGCCCAGCGCGAAACCGTGACCGGGCCCGGCGGGGCGGGGCGTCCTGTCCGTGGCCGCCTGCGGGAAGAGCGCACCGCCGGGCCGGTCGAGGTTGCCGGTGAGGACGTTGAGCACGTCCACCAGCCAGCTGCCGAGGGTGCCGTACGGCACCGTGCAGCTGCCGATGCGGCCGTACACGGCGGCGGTCGGGGCGGCGGCGAGTTCGCGGGCGAGGGCACGGACGGTTCCGGCGTCGACGTCGCAGGCACCGGCGACGGCCTCGGGGGTGAAGTCCCGCACGGCTGCCCGGAGTTCCTCGGTCCCCTCGACGTGGGCCGCCAAGTCGCCGAGCGCCACCAGGTCCTCCTCGAACAGCACGTACGCCATCGCCGCCAGGAGCAGGGCGTCGGTGCCCGGGCGGATCGCGATGTGCCGGTCGGCGAGCTTGGCGGTGCGGGTGCGGCGCGGGTCGATGACGGTGAGGGTGCCGCCGCGGGCCTTGAGGGCCTTGAGTTTGCCGGGGAAGTCGGGGGCGGTGCACAGACTGCCGTTGGACTCCAGCGGGTTGGCGCCGATCAGCAGCAGGTGGTCGGTGCGGTCGAGGTCCGGCACGGGGATCGCGTTCGCGTCGCCGAAGAGCAGCCCGCTGGAGACGTGCTTGGGCATCTGGTCCACGGTGGACGCGGTGAAGATGCTGCGCGTGCCGAGCCCGGCGAGCAGGACCGGCGGGTAGAGGGCGCCAGCCATGGTGTGGACGTTCGGATTGCCGAGGACGACACCGACGGAGTTCGGCCCGTACCGCTCGACGACGGGACGGATGCCCGCGGCGACCGCGTCGAAGGCCTCCTCCCAGGTGGCCTCACGCAGCTCCCCGTCCCGGCGCACGAGGGGGGTGCGCAGCCGGTCGGGGTCCCCGTCGACGGCACCGAACAGGGCCCCCTTGGGGCAGATGAACCCCTTGCTGAACACGTCGTCCCGGTCACCGCGGGCACCGGTGACCCGACTCCCCTCGATGGTCAGCGTCAGCCCACAGGTGGCCTCGCACAGGGGGCAGATACGCAGGGCGGTGCGGGACACGGGTCCTCCCGGGGCAGCGGTGCCAGTTCCCGGTGAGCATACCGACCGGTATGCGCAAGCGGGAGGGCCCTCAGGAGGTGAGGCCGGAAATCCGCGAGGTCCGGTCCACCAGCCGATCGAAGAGGATCACCCCGTTCCGGGTCCCCACGATCAGTTCGCCGTCGGGGCCGGCGCCGAGGGCGAGGCAGCGAGCCGGAAGGTCGATCCGCTGGATGAGCCGGCCGTCGTGGACACCGACCACGGCGAGTTCCGTGTGTCCGGCGACCGCGTAGGCCGCGCCGTCGGGGAGGAGAGCCGCGTGGCGGGCGGGGTGACCCAAGGGGATCGTGAACGCGCGCACCGGTGAGGGCTGCGCGCCCGCGCGTCGTGCGAGTCGGCTGCGCCACCACGCCTGTCGGATCGGGGCGGGCCGTTCCCCGCTCTTCGCGAAGTGGGCGCGCACGTCCTGCCAGGCGAAGATCCGCGAACGCTCGGTGCCGACCACGAGCAGGCCCGCACCCCCCGCGACGTCGACCGGAAGGACGTCGACGAGCTCGGGCTCCCACAGCGTCGCCCACCGCCGTGTCATGGCGTCCAGGACGCGAACCACGCTGCCGTCCACGGCCACGAACACCAGCATCCGGTCCGCACACCGCACGGCACGCAGGTCTGCCAGCTCGCGCCGCTCGCCGACCGGGCGGCAGGGCCGGTCGAGGAGCAGGCCCCGCGCGACGTCGTGGACGGCCAGGTGCACGTCCTCGTCAGCACCCCACACCGGGTTCGGACTGGCGTCCCACGTGGCCAGGGACACCACCGTCTCGGCTCCCGCTCCGTCCGGCAGCACCGAGAGCCGTGCTGTGTGACGGCAGTGCGGCACCGGCGTCACCAGCGCCGTGCCCGTCGTTCGCAGGTCGTGGCCCGAAGTGAAGTCCCAGTACTCCAGCAGGCCGCCAGTACCCCGCGAGAAGAGCAGCTGCCGGGTCCGCCCGTCGGGAGAGCGCCACCTCGCCACGGCACACAGCTCCCGGACCGGCGTGTCGCTGACCGGCCGCAGCCGACGGACCAGGGTGCCCCGCTCTCCGTCCCGCCTGGAGCACGCCGGCCTCGCCGTCCGCGACGACCACCGTGCGCCCGTCCAGGGTCACGGTCGCGACAGCCGAGACCAAGGTGACCTCGTCGAGCGCCTCCGTCACCCGCCGGCCGTCCGCACCGGCCGTCAGCTGCCACTCTCGCCCGCGAACTGTTGACCGATACCGTGGATGCAGACCACCCGAGCCATCGCGCCCCCCGTCGCCCGACCCAGCTCTTGGTCGCTTTAGCAACGGGCCTGCCTCCGGGCGCCGTTGTGACGCCGGTGGATCAGTCCAGCACCCGCGCCAGATACGCCCGCAACATCTCCCTGGCCTCCTCGATGATCTGCTCGTCGCCCTCCGGGAGCATCCGGAAGGCGAGGTGGACCAGGGTGTCCGCGGTTTCCACCGCGATCAGGAAGGTGCGGCGCAGGGCGTCGTCCGGTTCGCGGTCGAGGTAGCCGGAGAGCAGGTCGGTCAGACGGTCGGCGACGCGGTGGTTGGGTTCGGCGTCACGGGCGCCGACGGGGATCTGGTTGCCGAAGTCGACGAGCGAGAAGCCGGGGGCGGTGCGCTTCATGGCCAGGTACTCGTCGAGGACCGCGTCCATGGCGGTGCGCCAGCCCCCCTCGGTCGACTCCTTCAGCCGCTCGGTCACCCGCTCGGTGAAGCGTTCGAGGTTGCGCTGGGCCAGGGCGTCGGCCATCTGCCGCTTGTTGCCGAAGAAGCGGTAGACCGAGCCGATGGGGACGCCCGCGCGCAGCGCCACGGCGCGGGTGCTCAGGGCGTCGTAGCCGACCTCGTCGAGGAGGTCCGCGCAGGCGTCGAGGATCCGGGTGAGCCGTTCGGCACTGCGCCGCTGCACGGGCGCACGGCGTAGCGAAGTCGCGGGGGACACGGGCTTCATGATGCCTTTCCGAAGCGGTCCGGTGAAGCTCGCCCCCCGGTACGCGGACCGTCGCCCGCCGCGCTCATCACGGCCGCGTGCGACGCGGCACCGGGCGTGGGGGTGGCGTCCGGCGGCCCGCTCGGCGTGGCGAGGGCGCCCGAGGTGCCACTCGGGGTGCCCGCCGGGGTGGAGGGGTGCGCCGTGCCGTTCGAGGTGGAGGTCGTCTTCGGGGTGCGGCTGGGCCCCGGGGTCGCGCCCGGCGCGGAGGACGTGATGTCGGCCGTGCTCTGCACCGGCTCGCCCCGCACGGCCCACACCGTGCCGTCGTCGGCGTACAGGCGCGCGGTGACGTGGTGGGTGCCGCGCGGGACCAGGCGGGCCGGGAGGCGGTAGGCGGTGCCGCGCAGGCGCGTGACGAGCCGGTCGTCGACGAAGAGCGCGACGAAGCCCCGGCCGGCCGCCGGTTTCGGCTTCGTTCCGCCGGGTGAGAACCGGAAGTGGCGGACGGTCAGCCGTACGTCCCAGGTGTCCTGGGTGTCCGGCTGGACCTCGATGCCGATCTCCGGCGCGCCCTTCTTGTTCACCTGGCGCAGATGGCGGCCCTGCTTGTCCGTGTCGTCGAGGAGCTTGCCCACCGGTGACGTCGACGGCCCGTTGCTCCCGCCCGTCTGCTTGTGCGCACCACTGGTTCCGCACCCCGCGGATCCGGCCAGCAACAGGACACAGACCGCGAGTACGGCAAGGAGTCCCCGCGTCCACGACATGCCCGGGAGCGTAGAACAACGGTGCGACAGGCGGATCCCCCTGGAGTCTGGTTCTGGGTCCGTTCCCCTTCCACCCTGATGAGGAGACCGGGGGTACCCCTTGCGCCCGCGAAAACGCAATCCTATGGTGATACAGAGGAATCGAAGTCGCAAGGGAGCGATCATGAGCGGGGAAGCGCGCAAGACCGCGGAGGGGCTGACCTACCTCTCCGGCTTCGGCAACGAGCACAGCTCGGAGGCGGTGCCCGGCGCCCTGCCCGACGGCCGCAACTCCCCGCAGCGCGCCCCCCTCGGGCTGTACGCGGAGCAGCTCAGCGGCACGGCGTTCACCGAGCCGCGCGCCCACAACCGCCGCTCCTGGCTCTACCGCATCCGCCCCTCCGCCGCCCATCCGCCGTTCACGGAGACGCACAACGGCTGGATTCGCACCGCACCCTTCACCGAGTCGGTGCCGGACCCCAACCGGCTGCGCTGGAACCCCCTCCCGGAGCCCGCGGAGGGCACCGACTTCCTGGCCGGCCTGTGGACCCTCGGCGGCAACGGCGACGCCGGCCAGCGCACCGGCATGGCCGTGCACCTGTACCACGCCACCGACTCCATGGACCGCGTCCTCAGCGACGCCGACGGCGAACTGCTGATCGTCCCGGAGCGCGGCGGGCTGCTGCTGCACACGGAGTTCGGGCTGCTGCATGTGGAGCCGGCCCAGGTGGCACTGATTCCTCGTGGGGTGCGCTTCCGTGTGGAGCTGCTGGACGATTCAGCCCGCGGTTATGTGTGCGAGAACTATGGGGCACCCTTCCGCCTCCCCGACCTCGGCCCGATCGGCGCCAACGGTCTCGCGGGCGCCCGCGACTTCCACGCCCCCGTCGCCGCCTACGAGGACGTCGAGGGCCCGGTGGAGGTGGTCAACAAGTTCTGCGGCAACCTCTGGACCGCCACGTACGACCACTCCCCGCTGGACGTGGTCGCCTGGCACGGCAACCTCGTCCCCTACGTCTACGACCTGCGCCGCTTCAACGTCATCGGCTCCATCTCCTACGACCATCCCGACCCGTCGATCTTCACGGTGCTGACGTCCCCGTCGGACACCCCGGGGCTGGCCGGCGTGGACTTCGTGGTCTTCGCGCCGCGCTGGCTGGTGGGCGAGGACACCTTCCGGCCGCCGTACTTCCACCGGAACGTGATGAGCGAGTACATGGGGCTCATCGAAGGGGCCTACGACGCGAAGGCGGAGGGGTTCGTGCCCGGCGGGGGCTCGCTGCACAACATGATGTCGGCGCACGGCCCCGACCGGGAGACGTTCGACCGGGCGAGCGCGGCCGAGCTGAAGCCGCAGAAGGTCGACGACGGGCTGGCGTTCATGTTCGAGACGCGCTGGCCCGTCACGCTCACCGCCCACGCGGCCCGGGCCGACCACCGGCAGCCGCACTACGACGACGTCTGGCGGGGGCTGGAACGCCACTTCCGCCCGTTGCACTGATCGTCGGCGACCGGTACGGATAGGCCCGTGACCTCCTTCGCCCCGGACTCGATCGTCCTGAACCGCAAGCTCCCGCTCTGGTACCAGGTGTCGCAGTCCCTGCGCGCCTCGATACTCGGCCGCTCGCCCCGGGACCCGCTCCGGCTGCCCACCGAGGAGCAGTTGGCGGAGCACTACGGGGTCAGCGTGCTGACCATGCGGCAGGCGCTGAAGGAACTGGAGGGCGAGGGCCTGATCACCCGGCACCGGCGCCGGGGCACCTTCATCGAGCCCGGCGCCCGCCGGGCCGCCCCGGTGCGGCTGCTGGGCTCGGTCGACGCGATCGTGGCCCAGCAGTCCGGGATGACGACCGAGCTGCTGGACCACGGCCGGGCGCCTGTGCCGCCCGAACTCGCCGAGCACTTCCCGGACACGGACGAGGTGGCCACGTACCACCGGCTGCGCAGCGACGAGAAGACGGGCGAGCCGACCAACCACGCCCGCAACTACGTCCGTCCCGAACTGGCGGCACTCATCGACCCGTCGGATCTGGCGCGCTGGCCGATGACCAAGGTGCTGAGGGACGTCGTGGGGGCGGACATCGGCCGGATCACGGACACCGTGGAGGCCCGCCTCGCCGACCCGGAGACCGCCCGGCTGCTCCACGTCCCGCTGCTCAGCCCGATCCTGCACTACACGGGTGTGACCTACGACGGTGCGGGAAGGGTGTTGGACGCGGCGGTGATCCACTACCGGGGCGACCGCTTCTCCTTCACCGTCACCCTGGACGCCACATGAGGTCACCGTCGGTGGCAGGTCGTACGATGCGGGGCGTGACGCACGACGACGCTCCGCTGCTGGCGGACCTCATGCCGTGGTCCGTCGCACCGCCGCGGCTCGGCCGGGGGTGGCCGGCGGGCCCCGACGGGGCTTCGCTGAAGGCCCGCTGGGACGCGCTGCTGAAGGCGGACGGCCCGGACCGGGAGACCCTGTTCGAGCCCACCCGCTCCCGCACCGCGCACACGGCGGTCGGTCAGCTCCCGGGGCAGTCGAGCGGCACGGAGAAACTGATCCGCGCGTCCGGTCCCTGCCCGGAGCCGGTACGGGTCCTGTACGCGCCCTTCGACGAGCAGTGGCTGATCCCCGACCACCGTCTGATCGACACCGCCCGCCCGGAGCTGTGGCGGGTGGCGGACGAGCAGCAGGTCTTCGTGGTGGAGACCCCGTCGGAGACGGACGGTCCGCAACTGCTCGCCACCTCCCGCCTCCCGCTCCTGCGCCCCGGCCGCGTCCGGCCGCTCTACCGCCGCCCGGGCGGCGCCGAACCCAACGTGGTACCGGGCCTGACGGACCACCTGGGCACCCGGCTCGGAACGGCGGTGCGGGCACCGGACGTCCTGGCCTGGATCATGGCCACGGTCCGCCGGGACCTCACCGTGCCCCTCACGGAGGACCCCGAACTGTGGTCCCGTGGCGTGGAGTTGGGACACCGCCTGCTCTGGCTGATGCGGCGCGACGGCGACCGCCCCAAACTCCCCGGCGGTCGCCGCCCCTACGTCCGCGCCCCGCTCCCCTCGCGCCCCCTCACCCTGGACTACGACCGCGACGAGGAGACCCTGCTGCTGGACGAGGGCCGCATCTCCCCCGTACCGCCCGAGGCCTGGGACTTCGAGGCGGCCGGCGTCCGGGTCCTGGAACAGTGGTTCGCCGCACGGACGGCGGAGCCGGGGCCGGGCACCCTGTCCGCGATCCGCCCGACGACCTGGCCGCAGGCCTGGACCTCCGAACTGCTGGAGCTGATCACGGTCCTGGCCCTGCTCGCGGAACTGCGCCCGCAGCAACGGGATCTGACGGTGACGTCCCCCATCACGGCAGCGGAGCTGCACAAGGCGGCCGTCCTCCCGGTGCCGGAGCCGGCCCGCAGACCGGCCTCGGTGCTGGACCACCACGAGGAGGGCCCGGAGGGCCAGTTCGCCCTGATCTGACCACGCCGGACGCTCATCAGCGCACCAGCGGAGCGCCACCGCTCGGGTTCACCTGCGCGCGCCGGTGCCGTCGGGTGCCGCCTGGCCGGTGGCGCATCCGGTCGCCGGATCGTTGTTGTGGTGCGCGGCGCTGATCGCCGTGTTCCTTCCGCCGGCGGTGCGGAGGTATGCGCGCGGGGAACGCTGACCGGGATCGCGGTACGGAGCGGGTGGGTCGTACCGGAGGTGACGGACGGGGGACGGGGGCGCGCCCGGGTGGGGACCCGGGCGTCGCTGCGTTCCGTGGGGATGGCGGACGACGGGATCGCGACGCGGGGCGGACGCGACGACCCGGGCGCGGCCCTTCGCCGAGCGGGTGCCGGTGTGCTCAGCGGCCGCCGAACAGCGAACGGGTCAGCCGGCGCAGCGGCGCGAAGAGCGAGACGCGGCGAACCCGCGCACCCCTGTCGCTGCGGGTCCGTGTGGTGTCACGGGCGGTCAGCTCGAGCATGAGCGAGGTCGCCTCGGCCGTCTTCTGCTGCGGCACGGCGGGACCCGCCAGCACCGAGAGATGGCGGTCCAGACGCGAGCTGCTCGCGCTGCTGCCGTAGGTGATCGCAGGGACCCTCGCCCTGCTGCGCACTGTTATCTGTTCCATGTCACTCCCCACCCGTACGAGTCCACCCGGCCCGGGCAGGGTAACCCTATCGCTCCCTCGGGGCACTCGTGTATCGCGGTCACAGGATTCACCTTCCCCGTAAGGGGGTTGACGACTCATCGTTCGTCACTCTCCGAATCCGACCGATTTCAGGGCGAGTTGGACAATCGGCTGGCTGGTGGGCTGTGCTGAGCCGCCGTCGGGTTCGACGGTGACAGCGAGTGATGTAGCAGACTTGTCGAGACCGGTCGCGACCAAGGGCGTGTCGCCGCCCCTGAAGAGCCCGAGGGAGCGTGGTTGCGCGTCGGGGCGCATGAGCCACAGCTGGTGCACGCGTCCGCCGGGCGGGACCCCGTATCCGCTGAGCGTGACGATCGCCTGCCCTTCGGACGCGGAGGCGACCACCGACAGACTCCGTCCCCGGGGGTCCTTGCCCGTACCCGCGCGCGCGTCGGGAGCTGCGAGAACGTGGGCGATCTCACGTGACTGGGAGCGCTCCGCGTTCAGCTGGTCCTGGGTCCGGCTCGCCTGTACGGCGAACAGCGAGGCGACCACGAGGGCCGCGGCGGCCGTCATGGTCGCGAGCGGGACGAACAGCGGGCGGCGCTCGCGGGGCGCACGGGAGCGCGCCGGCGGCGGCTGCGTGCCCCAGACGTGCGGCGGCAACTGGGGCGTGTGCTCCCGCTCCGGGCCGGGCTGCTGCGGGGTGGCGCGTACGGCGGCCAGCACCCGGTCGCGCATCGCGGGCGGCGGCTGGGCGGCCGTGGACCAGGCGAGGCGGACCGCGTCCTCTGACAGGGCCCGCACCTCGGCTGCACACGCGGAGCACGACCTGAGGTGCCTCTCGAAGCGGACCCGCTCGGCGGGCTCCAGCGCGTCGAGCGCGTAGGGGGCGGCGAGCGAGTGCAGGTCCTCACGGCCCAGCATGCGGTCGAGGAGACTCATGCGACACCTCCCAGGCACTTGCGCAGCTGGGTGAGTCCATCGCGCATACGGGTCTTGACGGTGCCCAGCGGCAGCGAGAGCCGCTCGGCCACTTCACGGTACGTGTAGCCGTCGTAGTAGGCGAGGGTGACGGACTGGCGCTGCAGCGTGGTGAGGCGGTCCAGGCAGCGGCGTACGTACTCCCTCTCCAGACCGGCCTCCACCTCCTCGGTCACCTGGTCGAAGGCGGGGTGGTGGGCCCGGCGGGCCTCGCGCTGCTCGCGTTCGCCGGCCGCGCGGACGCTGCGCACCCGGTCGACGGCGCGACGGTGGGCGAGGGTGAGGATCCAGGACAGGGCGCTGCCCCGCCCGGGGTCGAACCGGGCGGCGGAGCGCCAGAGTTCGAGCAGCACCTCCTGGGCGACCTCCTCGGACTGCGCGGGGTCCCGTACGACGCGGCGCACCAGACCGAACACCGGCCCGGACACGAGTCCGTACAGCTCCTCGAACGCTTTCTGGTCGCCGCCTGCCACGAGTACCAGAAGCTCGTCCGCCTCCACTCGGTCCCCCTCTCGCCGGCCGCACGGGCCCCGTCCTGTCACACCAGGCATTCGCAACGAACGCACCTCCGGATGGGGTTACGGATCAGCGTGCCCAAAACGCGGGTGCGCGCTCGCTGAAACAAGATCTCAAGTTCCCCGTAAGAAGGTTTGGGATTCGACCAATCCACCCTGCCGGCCGCTCCGAATCAGCGTTCGTCAGGCAAGTTGGGACTGAGGACGGACGGCATGACAAACGACTCCAGGAGCAGTGCGGGACGCAGGAGCGTCGCGACCCTGATAGCGGGCGCGCTGGCGGCCGGGGGGCTCGCCGCCGCCGGTGTGGCCACGCTGGAACCGGGGGCGGCATCCGCCTCCAGCCACCGGGAGGCCCCCCTGATCTCGGGGCAGCCGCAGTACGACAACACCGACCTGTACGCGTTCGTCAGCCCGGACAAGCCGGACACCACGACGCTCATCGCCAACTTCATCCCCTTCGAGGACCCGGCGGGCGGCCCGAACTTCTTCCAGTTCGCCGACGACGCCCAGTACGACATCCACATCGACAACAACGGCGACGCGCGGGACGACGTGCTGCTGCGGTACACCTTCCGGACGCACACGAAGAACAAGAACTCGTTCCTCTACAACACCGGCGTGGTCAACAACCTGAACGACGCCACCCTCAACATCACGCAGACGTACGACATCGAGCTGGTCAAGCTGAGGTACGGCAAGGCCGTGTACCGGACCAAGCTCGCCGACAACGTGCCGGTGGCGCCGTCGGACGTGGGCAAGGCGTCCATGCCGTACTACAACAAACTGCGCCAGCAGGCGATCTACAAGCTGCCCAACGGCGCGCAGACCTTCGCCGGCCAGGCGGACGACCCGTTCTTCGCGGACCTGCGGGTCTTCGACCTGCTCTACGGCGGGAACCTCTCGGAGGTCGGGCGGGACACCCTCGCGGGCTACAACGTCAACTCGATCGCCCTGCAGGTTCCGACCGACATGATCACCGAGTCGAAGAAGCAGCCGATCGTCGGCATCTGGTCGACCGTGCAGCGCAGGAACGCGCAGGGCTACTACGAGCAGGTCTCGCGGCTCGGCAACCCGCTGGTCAACGAGGTCGTCAACCCGCTGAAGGACAAGGACAAGTTCAACGCGTCCTCGCCGTTGTACGACGCGCAGTTCCTGAAGAACGTCACCAACCCGGAACTGCCCAAGCTCATCGAGGGGATCTACAAGATCAAGGCGCCCTCCGAGCCGCGCAACGACCTCGTCGACGTGTTCCTGAAGGGCGTCAAGGGGCTCAACCAGCCGCCGTACGTGCGCCCGGCGGAGGAGCTGCGCCTCAACACCTCGATCAAACCCACCGCCAAGCCGAAGCGTCTCGGTGTGCTCGACGGTGACAACGCGGGCTTCCCGAACGGCCGTCGCCTCACCGACGACGTCATCGACGAGGCGCTGCAGGTGATGGAGGGCGAGCTGGTCGGCTCCAAGAACGACCTGGGTGACGGCGTCGACAAGAACGACAAGGGCTTCGGCCGCTCCTTCCCGTACCTGGCCAACCCGGAGCCGGGTTCGCGCGGTGCCACCGCCAAGGGCGTGACCAGCGGCAACAACGTCAAGAACCAGCTGGGTGACGCGCTGCAGCCGGCGGGTGCGGGCGGCATGGACAACACCACCCTGATCGCCGCCTCCGCGGGCGGCGGCGCGGCCGGCATCGCCCTGATCGGCGCCGGGCTGATGTGGTGGCGCCGGATGCGGACCCGGGCGTACTAGGCCGACCGCCACGGAGGTCGGGTGAGCCCCGTGCGACGCGGGGCCCCGGCCCCTCCGACGGAGGATCGGGCGGATCTTCGGAGCGGCACCGCCCGGTCCTCGGCCTTCCACCGACCGGCGTGGCCCGCACACACGTCCCCCACGGTGCGGGCCACGCCGCCCCACACCATCCGTTCACCGCACGTCGACCGAGGAGAGGGCATGGCCCCGCGCACGAACGACACCGACCCGGACCGGGAGAACGGCCCCGCCCCGGTCATGCCCCCCGCAGCCGAGGTCACGCCGCCGCTGGAGGAACACCGGGACGAGACGGAGCCCTCGGCCACGGAGACCGACGCGGACTCCTCGCTCACGGGCGCCTCGGCCGGGGAGGCCGACGCCGACGACGAGCGGGTTGCCGCGGTCCGGCGGGTGGCCGCCGCCGGGCGACGGGGGCGGGTGTTCCAACTCGGGGGCACCGCCGTGCTGTTGGCCGTCGCGCTGACCGCCGGTTCGATCGCCTACGGGGCGATCCGGGACCGTACCGTCGGCACGGCGGTGGCCGCCGCCCCCGCGGCCCTCTCCCCGGCGCTGCTCTCCAGCGGCAACATCGACGCGAGCATCGCCGCACTGCAGGCCCAGCTGCGGGCTCAGCCGAGGGACTACGGAAGCTGGGCGTCCCTCGGGCTCGCCTATGTCGAGCAGGCCCGCACCAAGGGCGACCCCTCGCGCTATCCGCAGGCCGACAAGGCCCTGAAGCGCTCCCTCCAGGTGAGGCCCGGCAACGAGCAGGCCATCACCGGCCAGGCGGCCCTCGCCGCTGCCCGCCACGACTTCAAGGACGCCCTGGCGTACGCGGACCAGGTCCTCAAGGAGAACCCCTACAGCCAGAACGCCCTGTCCTCCCGTATCGACGCCCTCGTCGAACTCGGCCGCTACGCCGACGCGTCGCAGGCCGCCGACACCGCCGACTCCCGCCGCCCCGGCGTCCCGGTCTTCACCCGGTACGCGTACGTCCACGAACTGCGCGGCGACGTGACCACGGCACGACGGGTCCTGGACCAGGCCCTGGCCACCTCCACCTCCCCCGGCGACATCTCCTACGTCGCCGCCCAGCTCGGCCAACTCGCCTGGAACCAGGGCGACTACAAGACCGCGCTCACCGACTACGCCCGGGCCCTCACCGCCGACGAGAACTACCTCCCGGCACTGGAAGGCAGGGCCCGGGCGCAGTGGGCCGGCGGCGACAAGGCGGCCGCGATCAAGGGCATGGAACAACTCGTCGCCCGCTACCCGCTGCCCCAGCCCCTCGTCGAACTCGGCGAGATGTACCAGGACCGCGCCGCCGCGGGCGACGAGGCGAAGGCCCAGGACCAGTACACCCTCGTCGACGCCTGGATCGCCCTCGCCCGTGCGAACGGCGTCAACGCCGACCTCGACACCGCCCTCGCCGCCGCCGACCACGGGGACCGGGCCGCCGCCCTGCGCGCCGCCCGCGCCGAGTGGGCCCGCCGGCACACCGTGCACACCGCGGACGCCCTCGCCTGGGCCCTGCACGTCAACGGCCGGGACGCCGAAGCCCTGCCGTACGCCAGGCAGGCCACGGCGACCGGCTACCGCAACGCCTCGTTCCTCTACCACCGCGGCATGATCGAACGCGCCACCGGCCACCCGCAGGACGCCCGCACCTGGCTGCAGGCGGCGTTGAAGCTGAACCCGGGCTTCTCGCCGCTGGGCGCCGGCAAGGCCCGTAAGGCGCTCAAGGACCTGGAGGCGGCCAAGTGAGCTGTCGTCGTCTGTTCGCCTCCGGCGCCGCCGTCCTCACGGCGGCCTGCGCGCTCGCGCTGGCTCCTTCCACCAGCGCGAGCGCGCATCCCCTCGGCAACTTCACGGTCAACCGGTACGACGGTCTCGTCGCCGCCCCGGGCACGCTGCGCGTGGACCACGTCGAGGACCTCGCCGAGATCCCGGCGACCCAGGCCAAGCCGGACATCCGGCGGCTCGGCATGCCCGAGTGGGCGAAGGAGCGGTGCGCGAAGGCGGCGGAGGGCAGCAAGGTCACCGTCGACGGCCGTGCCGCCGCGCTCAGTGTCGACAGCAGCACGGCGCGTCTGCGGCCGGGCCAGGCCGGCCTGAACACCCTGCGGGTGGAGTGCCGGCTGACGACGGCGCTGCCGAAGGGCGAGACCGTCAGGCTCGGCTTCCACAGCGCGGGGGCGACCACGGGACCCGGCTGGCGCGAGATCACCGCGCGCGGCGACCGGATGACGCTCACCACGACGGACGTACCGAAGACCTCCCTCTCCCACGAACTCACCAGCTACCCCAAGGCGTTGCTCTCCTCCCCCGCCGACACCTCGTCCGCGAGCCTGCAGGTGCGCCCCGGCGGCCCCGCGCTGGTCGAGAAACAGACGGAGGCCCCCGGCGCCGCCATACTCCCCCGCGGCGCCGACCGCTGGACGCAGGACCTGAACAACCTGGTCGCCCGCAACCACCTCACCGTCGGCTTCGCCGCGCTCGCCCTGCTCATCGCGATCGTGCTGGGCGCGATGCACGCGCTCGCCCCGGGCCACGGCAAGACCCTCATGGCCGCCACGGCGGCGGCCCGCGGCGGCAAGGCCCGCCTCCGGGACGTCCTGCCCCTGGCCGCCTCGGTGACGGTCACCCACACCCTCGGCGTCGTGGCCCTCGGCCTGCTGGTCACGGCGGGCTCGGCGGCGACCCCGTCGGTCATCGCCTGGCTGGGCCTCGCGAGCGGCGTCCTGGTGCTCCTCGCCGGGGCGAGCCTGGTACGCCGGGCCTGGCGCGCCCGGGGCCACGAGCATCACCCCCACACCCACTCCCACCAACCGGTACGACCGGAACCCGAGTTGGCCCTGGTCGGCGCCCCCGGCACGGCACCGGCGACGGAGCACCACCACGACCACGGACACGAGCACGACCACGGACACGGGCACGGGCACGGACACGGGCACGAGCACGACCACGGACACCACCATCACCACGATCACGACCACCCCCACGCCCTCGAACACACCCACGGCGGCTCCACCCACACCCACGCCACCGCCCCGACCGTCCGCGGCACGATCCTCCTCGGGTTCGCCGGTGGCATGGTGCCCAGCCCCTCCGCGGTCGTCGTCCTGGTGGGTGCGGCCGCGCTCGGACAGGCCTGGTTCGGACTGCTGCTCGTCGTCGCCTACGGGATCGGGCTGGCACTGACTCTCACCGCGGCCGGGTTCGCCGTGGTGAAGCTGGGTACGGGAATGAACCGGGTGCTGGACAGGCGCCCCCGCTGGACCACGCACCCCATGGCGGCCCTGGTGCGCAGGACCGCTCCGCTGGCGTCCGCCCTGGTCGTCGTGGCCCTGGGGGCCGGACTGGTCCTCAAGGGGGCGGCATCCGCGCTCGGATGAGCTACTTTGTGGAGGAACCAGGTGAGATGCCGTGGGGGGCGTCGGTGTCCGAAGAACCCGGCAGTGAACGTGTGATCGCGGGCCGCTATCGTCTCCTGTCCCCCCTCGGCGAGGGTGGCATGGGGACGGTGTGGCGGGCCCGCGACGAGGTGCTGCACCGCGAGGTCGCCGTCAAGGAGGTACGCGCCCCCGCCGGGCTGCCGGCCGGGGACGTGGAGCGGCTGTACGCCCGGCTGGAGCGCGAGGCGTGGGCGGCCGCCCGGGTCGCCAACCGCAATGTCGTCACGGTGTACGACGTGGCCACGCAGGACGGCCGGCCGTGGATCGTGATGGAGCTGGTCCGGGGTATCTCGCTGGCCGAACTACTCGACGCCGAGGGGCCGTTGGAGCCGCGGCGGGCCGCGCACATCGGGGCCGAGGTGCTGTCCGCGCTGCGGGCGGCGCACGCGGCCGGGGTGCTGCACCGGGACGTGAAGCCGGCCAACGTGCTGCTGTCGAACGACGACCGGGTGGTGCTCACCGACTTCGGCATCGCGCAGGTCGAGGGCAGCTCGGCGCTGACCATGACCGGCGAGGTGATCGGCTCGCCCGAGTTCCTGGCGCCGGAGCGGGCGCTGGGCCGCACGCCGGGGCCGGAGTCGGACCTGTGGTCGCTCGGCGTGCTGCTGTACGCGGCGGTGGAGGGCAACTCCCCGTTCCGTCAGGCCACTCCGCTCAACACCCTGCGCGCGATCGTCGACGAGGAGCTGCCGGCGCCGCGCCGGGCCGGTCCGCTCGCCCCGGTGATCGAGGGGCTGCTGCGCAAGGACCCGGCCGAGCGGCTGCCGGCCGACCGGGCCGAGCAGGACCTGCGGCTCGTCGCGGCCGGGGGCACGCCCCGGGCCGACGGGGCGCAGGCGTCGCCGTACGCGCCGACCGTCGCCGCCTTCCCCCAGCCGCAGTCGCCGACCCCGCCGATGCCGTACCCGACGGCACGCACCCGGCCCTCGCCGTCGCCCGGCACCACGGCGGCCTCGGCGCCACCGGAACGCCCTCGCCGGGCCGGTCTGGTCCTGGGGATCGGCGTGCTGGTCCTCGCGCTGGCGCTGGGCGGGCTGACGTACGCGCTGCTGAACCGGCACAGCGGCGGGGGCGGTGGCGACCAGACCGACAACACCCGTTCCGCGGGCGTCACTTCGCCGACCGCGTCCCACACCCGGCCGGGCGGCGGTGTGCCGAGCAGTCCGACACCGAGCGCGAGCAGCAGCCGTACGTCGGCGCCGCAGTCCGTGACGGTCTCGGTGACCGGCGCCAACACCGACTACTCGGGGGCCTGTCCGCCCGCGCGGTCCGACGCGCCGGTCTTCACCGCCACCTTCACGGTGGGCCGGTTGCCGGCGGAGGTCACCTACCGGTGGGTGTCGCAGGACGGGAAGGTGATGGACCGGGGGTGGAAGACCCTGTCGTTCCCGGACGGCGGCGGGCGGACCAAGCAGGACAGGGCGTTCGTGACGACGTACGACAGCACCGGGACCTTCCGCAACGCGATCGGTGTCGAGGTGCGGTCGCCTGAGCGGACCACCTCGAACTCGGTGCCGTTCTCGGTGACATGCGTGACGGAGACCCCGTCGGGCGGGGCCTCCGCCAGTTCGTCCGCGTCACCGTCCTCCTAGGCGCGCGGCGTCAGCGGCTCAGACGGCGCCGGTCAGGACGGGCAGATAACCACCCGAATGGCCTGCCGCCGTCGGGTGGTACGACTCGCTGATGTCCAGCAGGTTGAGGCTGTGCAGCCAGGAGCTGCCGGAGCAGATCTCGTGGCCGGTGAAGGTGGTGCGGACGTCGCCGAAGTCGAAGCCGTGGTTGGCCGCGACCTTTTCGACGGCGGTGTCCAGGTAGTCCGCCGCGTCGTTGATCGCCTTCCGCTTGGTACCGGAGAGGCCGACGCAGGTGGTGCCGAGCCTGTAGAAGCGGGGGTAGCCGAGGACGACCACCCGGGCGTTCGGGGCCTTGGCGCTGATCGCTGAGTAGACCTTGTCGAGCTGGCCGGGCAGCGTCGAGTCGACGTACGCCTTCGCGGTGTTGATGCGGGAGACGCAGGCGCTGTCGGACTGCAGGACGCAGGTGGTCATGACGTCGGAGAAGCCGGCGTCGTTGCCTCCGACGGTGATGGAGACGAGACCGGTGGCGGCGCTGAGCGGGCCCAGCTGGTTCGCCAGAACATCACTCGTCCGGGCGCCCGAGCAGGCGGTGAAGTCGAAGGTGGAGGGTGAGTGGGCCGCTGCCCAGAGGTAGGGGTACGCCTTGGTGCTGCGGTCGCAGGAGCCGCTGGAGCCGATGTAGCTGCCGGCGCCGACTCCCGAGGAGTAGGAGTCGCCGAGGGCCACATAGCCCGTGGCAGCGGCCTGGGGGGACGCCTGCGCCGCCGTGGCCCCGGTGAGGGCCGTGCCGGCGGCGAGGAGGATCGAGCTCACGAAGACGGCAATTCGGGAACGTCTCATGGAACCTCCCTTTAGCAGGATCTCTGCCGTATCCGTCGTACCAACTACGCGTGTTGATCGGAAGTGTTCATGTCAAGACCGTTCCGCCGACTCCGCTACCCAGAGGCATGTTTGAAACGCCGTGGGAACAGGTGTGTGGCTCATCCCGTGTCTTGACGCCCTCCGTTCCGCTGCGCGACATTGAAGTCCGGCATCCGGCGCGCTGGGGGGCAAAGTCGCCAATGCAGACCATCCGCATCAAGAGACCGTCGGGCAACAGCGACACCGAGCGGGCACGTCCGGGTCCGGGGAGGGACCTGGCGCCGCTGCTCGCGGGCGCCGCCACGGCCGTGGGGGGATTCGGCGCGCTGCTCGCGCTGGTCGGCTCGCACTCCCCGCTGCGCGGTCCACTCACCCTGTTCTTCCTGCTCGCGGCGCCGGCGGCGGCCATCGCGGTCGCGCTGCGCGGGCTGGAACCCTTCGGCCGGACGCTCGCCGCGCTCGCGGGCGCGGTCGTCCTCAACATGCTCGTGGCTCAGGGCATGTTGGCCGTCCATCGCTGGTCCGTGCGCGGCGGGATCATTGCCGTGACCGTGATCAGTTGCGTACTTCTGCTTCTAAGTTGTGTAACGGTCAAACCAACAAAAAGGTGAGGCCTGCTTCCAGGCCTTGCCATAAGGGTTCAATCATCAATACCGTCGTACATCTCACCCGCATCGGTCCATCATCAAGCGGCTCCAGGGGAGGGCTCAGGACCGCGATGGCCGCCGAGCGGGGCGCGGTAGGGGGGTGCCGTGCTCGGTGACCGCACTTGTGACCGAGTCGTGCCGCGCGACCGGCTGCCTTCAGGACGGCAGACGGCCAGCTTTGCCAGCTCGCTTCGGCGTGCACGGAGATCCATTTCGTCATGCTCAGGCGTGAACCCCCCTTTCGAACCGGACACAAAACCGGGCCGCCCAGGGGCGGGCGGTCCACCGGACGAGAGGGACCAGACTCATGAGTTCCGTACTGCGGCCGGCTGCCACGGGCCAGGGCCCGTCAGCCGCCGCCACCTACCGGCCGATCTCCTCTCACCTGGCCATCGCACCGCCGGTGAGCGTGGTGATTCCCGCGATGAACGAGGCGGAGAATCTCCCCTACGTCTTCAAGACGTTGCCCGACTGGATACACGAAGTGGTCCTGGTGGACGGCAACTCGACGGACGACACCGTCGAAGTGGCCCGTGGACTGTGGCCGAACGTCAAGGTCGTCGAACAGCGGGGCAAGGGCAAGGGGGACGCCCTGATCACCGGGTTCGAGGCCTGCACCGGAGACATCATCGTGATGGTCGACGCGGACGGCTCGGCCGACGGGGGTGAGATCGTCAGTTACGTCTCCGCCCTGGTCTCCGGCGCCGACTTCGCCAAGGGCTCCCGGTTCGCCAACGGCGGCGGCACCGACGACATGACCTTCATCCGCAAGCTCGGCAACTGGGCGCTGTGCACCATCGTCAACCGCAAGTTCGGCGCCCGCTACACCGACCTGTGCTACGGCTACAACGCGTTCTGGCGGCACTGCCTGGACAAGATCTCCCTCGACTGCACCGGCTTCGAGATCGAGACGCTGATCAACATCCGGGTGGTCAAGGCCGGGCTGAAGGTGCAGGAGATCCCCAGCCACGAGTACCTGCGCATCCACGGCGCCAGCAACCTGCGGGCCGTGCGCGACGGGTTCCGGGTGTTGAAGGTCATCCTCAAGGAGCGCTCCAACCGGCGTGAGCTGCGCCGGCAGGAACACCACTCGCCCCTGCTCGACTCCGTGCGGGGAGAGGTGTCTTGAGCGATCTCGACGTCTCCGTCGTGATCTGCGTCTACACCGAGGACCGCTGGGAGGACATCCTCGCGGCGGTCGCCTCGGTACGCGCGCAGTCGCGGCCCGCGCTGGAGACCCTGCTGGTCGTCGACCACAACCCGAGCCTGCTGGAACGTCTCAGCAAGGAGTACAAGGAGGTCGACGACGTCCGCGTGCTCGCCAACGCCGGCCCGCGCGGCCTGTCCGCCGGCCGCAACACCGGCATCGCGGCCGCCCGCGGCGAGGTGATCGCCTTCCTCGACGACGACGCCGTGGCCGAACGCGACTGGCTGCGCCGCTTCGCCGAGGGGTACGCCGATCCCCGGGTGATGGCGGTCGGCGGCCGTACGATGCCGATCTGGTCGTCGGGACGCCGTCCGGCGTGGTTCCCCGAGGAGTTCGACTGGGTGGTCGGCTGCACGTACAAGGGACTGCCGCCGGGGCGCGTCCGGGTGCGCAACGTCCTCGGCGGGAACGCCTCGTTCCGCCGTACGGCGTTCGACGCGGCGGGCGGCTTCGCGACCGGCATCGGGCGGGACGGCGACAAGCGCCCGCTCGGCTGCGAGGAGACGGAACTGTGCATCCGGCTCACCCGGGCCAGGCCCGACGCGGTTCTGCTGATCGACGACCGGGCGGTGATCCACCACCGGGTGCCCGAGGCGCGCGAGCACTTCGGGTACTTCCGCACCCGCGCCTACGCCGAGGGCCTGTCCAAGGCGCTGGTGGCACGCAGCGTGGGTGCGGACAAGGGCCTGGAGTCCGAACGCCGTTACACCACACGGGTGTTGCCCGCCGGGGTGGCGCGTGGACTGCTGGACGCGGTGCTGGCCCGGCCGGGCGGTGCGGGGCGGGCCGGGGCGATCGTCGCGGGGGTGCTGACGGCGGCCGGCGGGTACGTGGTGGGGAGCGTGCGGGCCCGCCGGGGCGGGGCCACGTTCTCGGTGGTCGAGATCGAGGGGGGATCCGATGACTGAAACGCCGGTGCCGATCCTGATGTACCACGCGGTCGCGACCGCGCCGAACGACGCCACCCGCGAGCTGTCCGTCGCGCCGGAGGCGTTCACCGAGCAGATGGCGATGATCGGCGACCTCGGCCTGACACCCGTCAGCACGGCCGAACTGGCGGCGAGTTGGCGCTCGGGGGGCCCGCTGCCGCCGCGCCCGGTCCTGATCACCTTCGACGACGGCTACGAGGGCGTGCACCGGCACGCCCTGCCCGTGCTCGCCAAGCACGGCTTCGCCGCCACGCTCTTCGTCTCCACGGGCTGGATCAAGGGCGCACACGACACCGGGGGCGGCCTCGACACCATGCTCGACTGGGACCAGGTGCGCGAACTGGCCGCCACCGGCGTGGAGATCGGCGGCCACAGCCACACCCACCCACAGCTCGACCAGCTCGAGGACGACAGGCTGCGGTACGAGCTGATCCACAGCAAGGAGGTCGTCTCCGACGAACTGGGCACCGTCCCGGCCTCCTTCGCCTACCCCTACGGCTACTCCAGCCGACGCGTGCGCGAGGCCGTCCGGGAGACCGGGTACGCCCAGGCGCTGGCCGTCGGCAACGGCCTCGCGCGCCGCCGTCAGGGCCCGTACGCGCTGCGGCGGGTCACCGTGCGCCGCAGCACCGGGATCGAGGAGTTCGAGCGGCTGCTCCAGGGCCGTTCGATCACCCGCACCTTCGCCAGGGACCGTGCCCTCACCAAGGGGTACGCCATGGTCCGCAGAGCACGCCAGGTCCGCCGGAAGGCCATCCGTTCCCGTGTCTGACACGACGACCACGACCACCGAGGCACAGGCCGCGGCCGGGGCGCCCGAGCAGCCGGGGCGCCGTCTTCGGCTGCCCGGCCTCGGCCGGTCCCCGGGCGGCAGCCCGCTGTTCCGCAACGCCTACGCCCTGATGCTCAACACCGGTATCTCCGCGGTGCTGGGGCTGGGTTACTGGCTGATCGCCGCCCGCTACTACTCCGACTCCGCCGTGGGCCAGGGCTCGGCCGCGATCGCCGCCATGAAGCTCCTGGCGGGCCTGACCGCGGTGACCCTGACGGGCGCCCTGGCCCGCTTCATCCCGGTCGCGGGGCGCAGCACGGGACGGCTCATCTTCCGTACGTACGCGGCGAGTTGTGTCGTCGTGTCGCTCGCGGCGGGGATCTTCCTGCTGACCCTCAGCACGTGGGGGCCGTCGTACCACTTCCTGCACGGGCCGATCAAGGGGCTCGGCTTCATCATGGCCGTCGCCGCCTGGAACCTGCTCACGCTGCAGGACGGCGTGCTGACCGGGCTGCGCAGCGCGCCCTGGGTGCCGGTCGGCAACACCGTCTTCTCGGCGGTGAAACTGGCGCTGCTGGTCGGGCTCGCCGCCGCCATGCCGACGACCGGCGTCTTCCTCTCCTGGGTCCTCGCGATCGCCACCTCCGTGGTGCCGCTCGGCATCCTGGTGTTCCGCAGGCTGGTTCCCCGGCACGTCAAGGCCACCGAGGACCACGCGAAGCCGCCGACGGTCAAGGAGATCGGCCGGTTCCTCGCGGGCGACTACACGGGCTCGCTGTTCTCGCTGGCCGTCGTCTACCTGGTGCCGGTGATCATCGCCTCGCAGGTCAGCTCCGAGGACAACGCGTACTTCTACATCACCACCACGATCGGCGGCACGGTCAACCTGCTCGCCATCAACATGGGCGCCTCGCTGACCGTGGAGGGCTCGCACGACCCGGCCCGGCTCGCCTCCAACACCCGGGCCGCGCTCAGGCGGATGGCCCGGATCATGCTGCCGATCTGTGGGCTGCTGTTCCTCGGGGCGCCGTACATCCTCGGCGTCTTCGGCTCGGGCTACGCGGACGCGGCGACCCCGCTGCTGCGCTGGTTCGCGGTCGGCGCGCTGCTCAGGGTCGTCATGGAGACGTACTTCGCGGTGCTGCGCGCCCAGAGCCGCACCGCCGGACTCGCCTGGCTGCAGGGCCTGTTGTGCGTGCTGGTGCTCGGTCTGACGCTGGTGCTGCTCCCCCGGATGGGACTGACCGGCGCCGGTGTCGCCGAGATCTCCTCGCTCGCGGTGATCGTCACGATCACCGCGCCCAAGCTGTACCGCACCCTCAGGGCCGCGCCGGACGAGCTGCCCGAGCACGCGGCGCCCGACGGGGACCTCGCCGACCTGGGGGCGCGCGAGGTCGCCGCCGCGGAGAAGCCGCGCCGGCGCGGTCCGACCTGGGCGCTGGACACCGACACCCTCGCGCTCGGCATCCACGTCGACTTCGACCACCAGGAGCGTCGCCCCGACGTGCGCCCGGGACCGGGCACCCCGCCCACCGGCACGCCCGCCGTACGGCCGGACCACCGGCCGACCTGGGCGAAGCAGCCGCAGGTCGGACTGCCGGTGGAGGAGCGGGAGCCCGGCTCGGAGGCCTCGTTGGGGCCGGCCGAGCTGGAGGTCGACGCGCCCTTCGCGGCGGGGTTCGGCAAGAACCCCCTGCGGAAGCCGGAGGCATCGCTCGCCCAGGAGGGACCGCCCGCGGCGGAACCCGTGCGGGAGGAAGAGGTACGCGAGCCCGAGCCGCCTTCCCTGTCCTGGCGCGAACGGCTGCGGCCCACCCGGCTCGGGGTGGTCCTGGGTTGTCTGCTGACGGCCGCGCTGCTGCTGTACTGGGTGCCCGCGCTGCGGCTCGGCGAGGCCGACCTGAACCGGATGGGCGGGCTCGGCCTGATCTCCGTCCTGCCGCTGCCGACGCTCATCGGGGCCGCGCTGCTGGTCGCCGTGTTCGCCTCGCTGCTGTGGCTGGGCCGCGAGCACAAGGCGCTGCTGCTGGTCACCCTGCTCGCGACCGTGGTGTCCCTGCACGCGCTGCCCGCGGTGATCGAGACCGAGCCGCGCTTCCCGACGGCCTGGCAGCACCTGGGCTTCCTCGACTACATCGACCGGACCGGCTCGGCCGTGCCCGACCTGGACGCGCGCTGGAGCTGGCCGGGGTTCTTCGCGGTGGCCGCGTACGTCACCAAGGCCTGCGGGGTCACCGACCTCACCGACCTGATCCGCTGGTGGCCGCTGACCATCCAACTCCTCTACCTGGCACCGATGTTCCTCCTGGTCCGCTCCCTGCGGGCGAGCTGGCGCGCCAAGTGGACCGGCATCTGGATCTTCGTCCTGTGCGGCTGGGTCGGCCAGGACTACTTCTCCCCGCAGGGCTTCACCTACCTGCTCTATCTGGCGTTCGTGGCGATCCTGCTGGTCTGGTTCCGCGAACCCCACGTGATCTGGACCAGGCGGCGGCCCGGCGAGGCGGAGGTCGAACCGGCCGGCCGGCGCCAGAAGGCCGTCCTGCTGGCCGTGCTGGTCGGCCTGTTCATGGCGAGTGTGCCGGCCCACCAGCTCACCCCGTTCATGATGCTGGGCGTGCTCGCGGCGCTCGTCCTGGTCGGCCGCTGCGAACTGCGCGGCCTGCCCGTCCTGTTCGGCGTGGTGGTCGTGGTGTGGATCGGCTGGATGGCCGAGCCGTACTGGTCCGGCCACTTCAACGAGCTGTTCGGCGGTGTCGGAGGCGTCACCAGCAATGTCTCCACCTCCGTCTCCGGCCGTATCCAGGGCGGCAGTTCGACCCACAAGCTCGTCCTGTACGCGCGCGTGCTGCTGGCCGGCTCCACCATGCTGTTCGCCTGCTGGGGCTGGTGGCGGCGACGCGACCACAAGTACCGCGAGCGGTCGCTGCTGGTCCTCACCTTCGTCCCGTTCCTCGGCTTCGGCATGCAGTCGTACGGCGGCGAGATGGCGCTGCGCGTCTTCATGTTCGCCCTGCCCGGCGCGGCCCTGCTCGCCGGTCTCGCCCTGTTCCCGCGCACCGGCGTCACCGCCGAGGAGCGGGACAAGGACCGGGTGAGCCTGGCTCCGCTGGCCGCGCTGCTGGCGGGCCTGCTGCTCATGGGCGGCTTCCTGGTGGCCCGTTGGGGCAACGAGCCGTTCGAGCGGGTGCGGCCCGGCGAGGTCGCGGCCATGGACTACGTGTACGCCCACGACAAGCCGACGGTCCGGCTGCTGTGGCTGAGCAACGACACCGTCAACGACGTGACCCCGGCGATACCGTGGGGCGCGAAGGACATGGAGCGGGTCGACTACGTGCCGACGCTCGCGCCGGCCGACCCGGTCCTGGTCTCCAGTCTGGTCAAGGCACTCAAGGACGCGGGCCCGAACTCGTACCTGATGATCAACGCGGGTCAGGTGACCTACCTCCAGATGGACGTGGGCTACTCGGCCACCTGGGGACCCCGGCTGATCCAGAACCTGGACCAGCGGCCCGAGTTGACGAAGGTGTTCGTCAACGCGGACGCCACCATGTACGCCCTCAAGAAGCAGCCCGAGGGCAAGGTGGCCCAGCCGAAGCCGGGGCCGATCGGGCCGCGGATCACCTGGACGCCGTGGTCGGTCGTCGGCGCCCTGGCCGCTCTCGCACTGATCGTGATGCTGACGGCGCGCGAGGTGGTACGGGTCGCGATGCGGCCGAGCGTGCGGCAACTGCGGCTGCTGCAGAGCAGTTTCTGGTTCTCGCTGCCCCTGCTGGCGGTGCTGCTGGCCGCGTTGGTACAGCGGTTCCTGAGCCTGAAGTGAGATCCGCGTGCGGGGTGAAGCGGCCTACCGCTTCAGCCACTTCACCTCGTACGCCTGCATCTCGACCCGCTTGCCGTCGACCTGGGCGCTGATCGAGCGGTTCAGGGTGTTGACCACCAGGACCGTCTTGTCGCTGGCCAGCACCCGCACGTTGGGCACGTCGTCCGCCGCGACGGACACGGTCGCGTACCTGGTGCCGGGGCGGAACTCCTGGTTGAACCGGGAGACCAGGTCGAACATGGGCAGCTTCTGCCCGCCGCCCGAACCGTCCGTGGGCGTCCACAGACAGCCCGCGCAGGTGTCGCCCTTCTCGTCCTCCGGGTTCCAGTAGAAGCCGGAGGAGGCTCCGCCCTTGACCATCGCGATCATCCCGGCGGCCTGGACGGCGACCCGGCGGTTCTCGGACCAGCCCTTGCGGTCGTCGTTGCCGTCGGCGGGCTCGACGTAGTACTCGGCCCACCACAGCGGCAGGTCACCCGTCTGCTGCCGCACCCACCGCCCCACCGCGGTGAGTTTGTCGGTGGCCCCGAACTCGTCCGGCTTCATCTCGTCGTCGTTGGTGTAGCTGGAGCCGTCGACGACGACGAAGTCGGCGCCCGCCTTGTGCTTGTTCCAGTAGTCGAACGCGTCGAGGACCCGCTGGTCCATGGCGCCCCAGGGGCCCTTGAAGGTCGCCGAGGCCTCGCTCGCGCGGGGGTCGACGCTGTCCATCACCAGGTACGGGCCGCCGACCATGATGTCCTTGTCGACCTTCTTCAGGGCCTGGTAGACGAGGTTGTAGAGCTGGGTGTACCCCTCGTAGTCCCAGCGGCCCTTGGCGTTGTTCCAGAAGCCCTTGAACTCGTTCCAGACGACGAAGTGCCGTACGTCCGGGTAGCGCTTGGCGACGGTCGCGGCGAGCGCCGCGAAGTCGGCGAAGTGCTGCGGCTGCGGGGCGGTCTCCAGCGCGGACTGGCTCCAGTCGGTGTTGTCGACGCCGGCCTTGCCGCCCTTCATCCAGTCCGGTGCGCAGCACAACGTGACGACGGGGGTGCCGCCGGACCTGCGGATGAAGTCGATACGGCGGTCCATCGCGCCGAAGTCGTAACGCCCCTGCACCGGCTCGGGGTTGTCCGCGCCCCAGCCCATGACGGCCTGGTCCTGCGGCATGCCGCCGGCGTCCTGGATCAGCTTCTCCACCCGGCCGGTCGCGGTGGAGCTGCCCTCGTCGGCGCTGTACTGGGTGTGTGTGAAGCCCCAGCCGACCTCGGGCTTGTCCTGGTCGGGCGGGGTGATGGGGGTGCCGTGCACGGCGTCGCCGTTCTTCGAGGTGCCCCTGGTGCTCGCGCCGCCGTCCGGAAGCGTGTGGAGCAGGGTCACGATCAGGGCGAGTGCGGCCACGCCCACGCCGAGCAGCGCGGTGAGCCGCCACCGCCGAGCCCCCGAAGTCCACCCATGACGTCCCATCGAGGGCAACGGTACCGGTGTGAACGCCGGATAGGGCAGATGTTGTGAATGCACGGCTTCGCCACGTTTTCCGCTGGGGGAAATCCCGTGCGTGCGGGGCGCTCGTGCCGGATCATGGGCGCCATGTCTGCGAACCCGCACGAGGCGCTGCCGATCCGGCTCAACGTCGACGACAGCGACTCGCCGTCCGACGTCGTCGACGCGCTGTTCCTCGGCCGCTTCGCGACGGGCGAGCAGCCGTACGCGCACGCGGCGAACATCGACCGCGTACGGTCCGCCGCCACGCTGCTGCCGCCGGGCGCCCGCGTCCTCAGGGTGGCCCGCGACGACGACCGCAGCGCGACGCTGGCGGAGGGCGACGGCTGGACCCTGCTGGTCTCCCGCTGGAACCGCGGCGCCGACGTCACGGTGACGGCGACCACCGCCGAACTGGCGAAGAAGGTCCTCGAACAGGCCACGGACGGCGCGGCGGACGAGCCCGAACCGCAGCCGGAGAACGTGACGATGGGCTTCTGGTACGTCTCCCCGAGGCGCGGCCCGCACCGCACGACCCGGCAGATCTCCGCGGGTACCTGGGACGAGGTCCGGGAGAACTACACGGCACCGGTGGCGGAGGCGATGGACCGCCTGATGAAGACGACCCCGGAGGACATCGCGGGCAGGCTGCTGCTCCTGCACGGTCCGCCCGGCACGGGCAAGACCTCCGCCCTGCGCACCCTGGCCCGCTCGTGGCGCGACTGGTGCCAGGTGGACTGCGTCCTGGACCCGGAGAGGCTGTTCAGCGACGTCGGGTATCTGATGGACATCGCGATCGGCGAGGAGGACTCCACCGGCAAGGGCCGCTGGCGGCTGCTCCTGCTGGAGGACTGCGACGAACTGATCCGCGGCGAGGCCAAGCACACGGCGGGCCAGGCGCTGTCCCGGCTGCTGAACCTCACCGACGGACTGCTCGGCCAGGGCCGCAACGTCCTGGTGGGCGTCACGACCAACGAGGACCTGGAGCGCCTGCACCCGGCCGTGGTCCGCCCGGGCCGCTGCCTGGCCCGGATCGAGGTGGGCAGGCTGACCCACCGGGAGGCGGTCGGCTGGCTCGGCACCGAGGAGGGCGTCGGCCGCGAGGGGGCGACCCTGGCCGAGCTGTACGCGCTGCGCCGGGGCACCTCACCGACCTCGGTGCCCGATCCGCGGGACGGGGCGGACGCGGGACTGTACCTGTAGTGCTTCCATGGACGGTATGACCCTGTTCGTCGGTACGTCGGGGTGGCAGTACAAGGACTGGAGGGGCGTGCTCTACCCCGCCGGGTGCCCCACGCGGCTCTGGCTCGAGGAGTACACCGAGCACTTCGCGACGGTGGAGATCAACAACGCCTTCTACCGGCTCCCCTCGCGGGAGACCTTCGAGTCCTGGCGGCAGCGGGTGCCGCCGGACTTCGTGGTCGCGGTCAAGGCGAGCCGCTATCTGACCCACATCAAGCGCTTGCGGGACCCGGAGGAACCGGTGCACCGCCTGATGACCCACGCGGCCGGCCTCGGCGACCGCCTGGGCCCGGTCCTGCTCCAGCTCCCGCCCACCCTGAAGGCCGACCCGGGCCTGCTGGACGCCTGCCTCGCCTGCTTCCCGCGCGGCACCCGGGTGGCGGTCGAGCCACGTCACGAGTCCTGGTGGACACCGGAGGTCCGCAAGGTCCTGGAGACCCGGGGCGCGGCCCTGTGCTGGGCGGACGTCCTGTCCCGCCCGGTCACCCCGCTGTGGCGCACCGCCGGCTGGGGCTACGTCCGCTTCCACCAGGGCCGCGCCCAGCCGTGGCCGCACTACGGCCGGCGCGCCCTGGAGACCTGGGTGGCGCGGATCAAGGGCACCTGGCGTGCGGAGGAGGTGGTGTACGCCTACTTCAACAACGACCCGACGGCGGCTGCGGTGCACGACGCGACGACGTTCGCGAAGGCGGCCCGCACGGCAGGCCTGCAGGTGACCCGCGCGGTTCTGACGCCCGCGAGGTGACGCCCGTGGGGCGGAGCCGGTCCCCGCTCAGTCTTCGCCGTAACCCGCCCGCAACGCGTCCCGCACCGCGGCCAACGCGTCCGCCTCCGCCAGCCCCAACCGCCGGGCCCGCTGAACATACGCCTGCGCCGCCGACGCCAGCTCCCGCTCCGCCGCCGAGCCCGCGGCGGCGACGAACGTGCCGTTGCGTCCCCGCGTCTCGATCACCCCGTCGCTCTCCAGCGCCCGGTACGCCTTGGCCACCGTGTTCGCCGCCAGCCCCAGCGACTCGGCGAGCCCCCGCACGGTCGGCAGCCGGTACCCCACCGGCAGCACCCCCGTCCGCGCCTGCTCGGAAATCTGCGCCCGCACCTGCTCGTACGGCGCGGCACTGTCGTCGATGTGGATCTTCAAGGTCACGCAGCCGATTCTCCCGCACCCACCGGAAAATGAGAGGCGCCCGGACGGGTCCGCCCGTAGCGTGCGACCACATGACTGTGAACGTGCGCGACCTGCGCCCGGACGACCGGGACGACGTCGAGGCCTTCGCCCGGGTACGGCACCTCGCCCTCCCGCACATCCTGTGGACCCCGGAGGCCATCGTCCACCGCCTCGCCCACACCCACCCCGACGCCCACTTCGTCTCCCTCGTGGCGGAGGAGGACGGCGAGGTCATCGGCACCGCCCAGGTGTCCCTCGCCCACGAGAGCCCGGAACCGGGCCACGGCATGCTCAACATCTACGTGCACCCGGAGCGGACCCGCCGGGGCGCCGGCGAGCTCCTGGTCCGCGCGTCCGAGGCGCACCTGGCCGGGCACGGCGCGAGAAAGCTGTACGCCTGGGTGCTGGACGAGCCCGGCAACCGCGCGTTCGCCGAACGGCACGGCTACCGTGCCAGCCGCTCGGCGTTCTTCCTCCGCCTGGACCTCACCGCGGACACGCTCCCGCCGCTGCAAGCCCCGCCGCCCGGCGTGGAGTTGCGCGGCGCCGACGAGTTCGGGGACGACCCGCGGCCGGTGTTCGAACTGGACGCGGAGACCACGCGGGACGAACCGAGCGACGTGGACACCGAGTTCACCGACTACGCGAGCTGGGTCGAGGAGAACTGGCGGCACCCGCTGCTCAGCCGGGAGCTGACCACGGTCGCCTTCGTCGAGGGCCGCCCCGCCGCGTTCAGCGTGGCCTGGACGGATCCGGCCCGCCGGCGCTACGCCACCGCCATGACCGGCACCGCCCGCGCCCACCGCGGCCGCGGTCTGGCCAAGCTCGTCAAGAACGCCTCCCTGCACCGCGCCCGCGCCGCCGGCTTCACCGAGGCGCTCACCGGCAACGACGCGGGCAACGAGCCGATGCTCGCGATCAACAAGTGGTTGGGGTACGAGGTCTGCGGAACGGAGGTGCGGTATGTCCGCGAACTCGGCTGATCCCGGGTCCCGGCTCGACGTGGTCCTGGTCAAGGCGGGGCGTACGAAGCTTCGCTACCCGGCCGAACTGCTGGCCGACGACGGAACGCGCGTGGTCGTGAGGGCCCCGTTCGCGGGCGCGCAGGCCCGCGACTTCGGCTTCGTGCGCTTCGAGCCCGGTGACGTCTTCACGGAGCACTACTGGCGGGACCGGTGGTACGCGGTGAAGGAACTCCGCGACGCCCAGGGCGTGCTGAAGGGCTGGTACTGCGACGTCGCCCGCCCGGCCGTCCTGACCGGCTCCGAGTTGGTCGTCGAGGATCTCGACCTGGACCTGTGGCGCTCCGCCGACGGAAGCGACGTACGCCGTCTGGACGAGGACGAGTTCGCGGACAGCGGTCTGTCGGAGGCGGACCCGCCGGCCGCCGCGGCGGCGGTGGCCGCGCTGGACACCCTGGAGCGCCTGGCCCGTGGGGGCGGCTTCGACGCGCTGCTGCACTGAGCCGCCCCCGTTCAGGCCACCACGGCCACCACCGCGTACCGCTCGTCCTCGACCTCTTTCCCCCAGAGCACCGCGTCCTCTGACAGCCGCTCCACCCTTACCTGCTCGGCGAGCGGCGCGAGCAGGTCCGTGAGGGTGCCGGCCGGTATGCCGACGGGGGTGAGCGTCCCCCACACACCCTCGACCAGGACCAGCCGGCCTGACGGGCGCAGCAGCCCCCGCCAGTGCCGCAGGGCCCGGCCGGGATCGGGTAGGGCCCACAGCAGGTGGCGTACCAGGACGACGTCGAAGCGCTGCTCCCCCACCGGCGGGGCCGCCGCGTCGCCGAGCAGGAACACCGCGTCACGTCCGGCCAGCTTGGCTCTGGCCAGGTCGATCATGGCCGGCGAGGAGTCCACGCCGGTGACGCGGTGTCCCTGTTCGGCCGCGAGAAGCGCCAGGCTGCCCGTGCCGCAGCCGAGGTCGAGGACGTCCGAGGGCCGCCCCGGCAGCCAGGTGCGCAGCCGTTCGGCCCATGCGCGCCGGGTGAGGGGGTCGCGCAGTCCGTGGTCCGGCTCGTCGTCGAAGGAGGCGGCCCGCGCGTCCCAGTCCACGGCCGGGTCCGCATCCGCTCTGGTCAGAGCCTCACTGTCATCCGTCATGCGCCCAAGAGTGACACCCGCCACTGACAGTCGATTCGTGACAGCCACCACAGACAGACCCGCACCGATGAGTCACCCTCCCGAAAAGGGTCTACCTCCGTGAGAACGCGGAACCCGTAGGCACTGAAGGAGGCAGCCATGCGCCGGACCACTGTGCACAGGCCCCTGAAGAAGACGGACACCCGCAGGGTCCGCGAGGAGGCCGACGAGCGTCCCGCCGGACGCCCCGAGGTGCGCAAGGACATCGCCCGGACGTGGTGGCCCGACGGCTGAGGGCGTCAGTCGAGCCGTTTGCGGTAGTGGAGGCGGTCGTAGGGGCCGTCCGCCCGCCGCTCCAGGACCTCGTAACCGAACTTCGGATAGATCCGCTGGTTCTCCCACATCTTCGCGTTGGTGTAGAGCCTGATCTCGGGCAGACCGAGCGCACGCGCGCGTGTCTCCACGAACTCCAGCAGCCGTCGCCCCACGCCTCTTCCGTGCGCGTCGGGGTGGACGGCGACGCTGTCGAGGAACAGATGGTCGTCGTGCTCCTCGAGCACGACGAGACCGATGACGGGATCCCCCGTCACGAACACCTTCCCCGCGGCCACGTTCGCCGCGTGGTCCGCCTCCATGGGCACCGGCACCACTCCGATCCGCTCGATGTAGTGGTGGTATGCGGCGTCGGTCACGGCCTTCACCGCGGCGGTGTCGGCGGCGCCGGCCCGCCTGATCTCCTCGTCTGCCATGCCGGCAACGCTACCTACCTGATCCCAGCCTGAGCGCTTCCTTAACGCGGGCATAAGGATCTTCCTCACCGGCCTCCAGCAGGCGGTTTCACGGTTTCCTTGAGTTGCCCGGGGCCTGTCCGGCGGCTCAGGCCGGACGGGCCCCGGTCGGTCGGTCCGTCAGCTCAGCACGGACGCGCAGGTGGTCGTGGTGGCGTGCGCGGGGTCGAGCGCGTTGGCCACCTCGTGGAAGGCGAGCCGATCGCTGAGCCCCATCAGGACGTGCTCGGAGAGGTCGAGCGAGCACAGGTCCTGGATGAGGACGTTGTGCACGTCGGCCCCGCTCAGGTACTGACTCGTGTACGGCGTGACGACCTCGTCGTACTTGCTGGCGATGACCGTGTAGTGGACGCCGGGGACGGTGTCGCCGCCGGCGTTGAGCTTGGTGAGGAAGGCGGATCCGGCGACCTGGTCGGCGAGGCCGGGGGTGGCGGAGGAGAGCAGGTCCTGGGCGCCGGGGAAGTACGGGAGCAGGTCGGCGAGGCCGCTCAGGGTGGTGCCGTGGTTGTCGGGGGCGATGCCGACGAGGGCGTTCACCTTGGCGGCTCCGCCGAGGAACCTCAGGTAGTAGCGGGGCATCATGCCGCCCTGCGAGTGGCCGACGAGGTCGGCCTTGGCGGCTCCGGTGGCGGTGAGCACCTTGTCGACGAAGGCGGACAGTTGCCCGGCCGACTTGTCGATGGGGCCGAGTCCGTCGAAGACGGGGACGCCGGAGAGCTGGCCGTAGTCGAGGGAGAAGACGCAGTAGCCGCGGTTCTCCAGGTAGGGCGCGAGGCCCAGCCAGTTGTCGACGGAGTTGCCGAAGGTGCCGTGGACCAGGACGACGGGGCGGGGGTGGGCGGCGGAGGGCTTGCAGGAGTAGTCGTTCCAGCCGCTGTCCGGGGCGCTGGAAGCATGGGCGGCGGTGGCGGGGACGAGGGCGACCGCGGCGGTCAGCAGCACCGCCGCCAGGGGTCTGAGCACTCGGTTCCAGGGCAGCATCGTGTGATCTCCTTGCGGCTCAAGGGAGTTGCGATGGCCGTACGCCCTGTGATCCGGATCACGAAGGATGCTGTTCACTCGTCAAGTTACGAGCGAGTAGCTGAAGTGTGAAGTTACGCGTCAGTAAAAACTTCCAGTGGTAACTGGCCAGGCAGTGACGGCTGATGAGGTCAGTTCGCGAGAGCGGCCGGACGCACCGCCTCCGGTCCGAAGCGCCGACGGGCACGGTCCGCGGCCGCCTCGGCCGCACGGGCGCGGGCGTCGCCGGGGTCGAGGGAGAGCTGCCGGTAGGCCCTGGCGGCCGGCAACAGGTCGTCGGCGCGGAGCGCGAAGGCCCGTACTCGCACGCTGGAGAGGCCGAGGCCGGTCAGCAGGCCCAGTGCGGCCGCGGCGAGGGGGGCGAGTGGCCGGAGGGCTCCGGCAGGGTGCGGGTGCGCGTGATGGAACTGCGGTCGGCGTAGCGGACGGTGCGCGGCCGGTTCCGCCGGGACCACCGAACGAGGGTCGCCGCCGCACCCAACCCCTTCAGAAATCGCTGCTGTGTTCGAATACAGGTCACTGACCGGCGCCGATGGGGTTAGAGTAATCGAACGCGAGTACGATGAACATATAGGGCTTACGGCTTAAAAGGGGTGGAGTGATGGAGGTGCGGCATGACGGGCTTCGCTCATCTGCACGTCGCGTCCGGTTACTCCGCCCGCTACGGCGCCTCCCACCCCGAACAGCTCGCCCGAAGGGCAGCCGAGCGGGGTATGGGGGCACTCGCGCTCACCGACCGGGACACGGTCACCGGCGCCGTACGGTTCGCGCATGCCTGCGCGAAGGACGGGGTCCGGCCGGTCTTCGGCATCGACCTGGCGGTGGAGGCCCTCACCCCTCCGCCGCCCGCCCAGCGTCGCCGCACGCCGGCGCGCGGTGGCGCGCACGTCGTCGAGCCGCCGCTGCGGTTCGTGCTGCTCGCGCAGAACCGGGCGGGCTGGGCGCGGCTGTGCCGGATCACGTCGGCCGCCCATGTGGGGGCGGTGTCCGGTACGGCTCCGGTGGTGCCGTGGGAGGCGCTGCGCGCGTACGGCGGCCCGGGCCTGAGCGTGCTGCTCGGGCCGCTCTCCGAGCCGGTGCGGGCGCTGTCGGTGGGGCGGGAGGACGTGGCGGTGAAGCTGCTGGCGCCCTGGAAGGAGGTCTTCGGGGGTGAGGTCCGGCTGGAAACCGTTGCGCAGAAACGTTTCGGCACCGGTCCGGGATCCCTGCGCCTGGCCGCCCGCACCCTCGCCCTGGCCGACCGCACCCGTACCACCGCCGTGCTCTCCAACGCCGTCCGCTACGCCGACCCCGACCAGCACCGCCTCGCCGACGTCCTGGACGCCGCACGGCTGCTCAGACCGATCGACCGGCGCCACCTGGACAGCGGGCAGCGCTGGCTCAAAGACGAGCAAGGAATGGAGACCGTCGCACGAATGATCACCGAATGCGCCGGAGGAGACATCCGTCGGGCCCGCCGTCTGATGGCGGACACGACTGCCACGGCGGCTGAGTGCACCGTCGATCCCGTGGCGGACCTCGGGCTCGGTAGCCGGCACTTCCCGGAACCGTCCCTCTTCGGCGCCGACCCCCGACCGGGCGGCGCCGCACAGCTGCTACGCCGACGCTGCGAGGCCGGCATGACCCGACGCGGCCTCGACCGTGACCGAGCGGCCCTCGACCGGCTGGACGAAGAACTCAAGGTGATCTCCACGCTGGACTACGACTCGTACTTCCTCGCCGTCGGCCAGGCCGTCGCCGACATCCGGGCCAAGGGCATCCGGGTCGCCGCCCGCGGCTCCGGCGCCGGCTCGATGGTCTGCCACGCGCTGGACATCGCCACCGCCAACCCGCTCGACCACCGCCTGCTGTTCGAACGCTTCCTCAGCGAGCGCCGGGCCTCGCTGCCCGACATCGACATCGACGTGGAGTCCGCCCGCCGCCTGGAGTGCTACGACACGATCTTCGAACGGTTCGGCAAGGAACGGGTCGCGGTCACCGCGATGCCCGAGACCTACCGCGCCCGCCGCGCCCTGCGCGACACCGGCCTCGCCCTCGGCATCGCACCCGCGGACGTCGACCGGATCGCCAAGAGCTTCCCGCACCTGCGCGCCTCCGACATCACCGGCGCCCTCACCGAACTGCCCGAACTGCGCCAACTGGCCGCCGAGGCACACCGATACGGCCCCCTGTGGGAACTCGCCGAAGGCCTCGACTCCCTGATCCACGGCATGGCCATGCACCCCTGCGGCGTGGTCATCAGCGACGCGACCCTCCTGGACCGGCTGCCGGTGCAGCCCACCCCCCAGGGCGACTACCCGATGGCCATGGCCGCCAAGGAGGAGATCGAGGCGCTGGGCAACATCAAACTCGACGTCCTGGGCGTGCGGATGCAGTCCGCGATGGCCCACGCCGTCGCCGAGATCGAACGCACCACCGGCAGCCACATCGACCTCGACGATCCCCGGCAGGTGCCCCTCGACGACGTCTTCGCCTTCAGGCTCATCCAGGACAGCCGGACCCTGGGCCTGTTCCAGCTGGAGTCGCCCGGTCAGCAGGACCTGCTGTCCCGGCTGCAGCCCCGCAACCCGCAGGACGTCATCGCCGACATCAGCCTCTTCCGCCCCGGCCCGGTCGCCGGCGGCATGCCCGAGCGCTACATCGCCGCCCGCCACGGCGGCACGCCCGCCTACGCCCACCCGGACCTGGAACCGGTGCTCGCCGGCACCTACGGCGTGACCATCTGGCACGAGCAGATCATCGAGACCCTGTCGGTGATGACCGGCTGCGACTACGCGCTGGCGGAGATCGCCCGCCGGGCGCTCGGCGAGAAGGACCGACTGCCCGACATCAGGGACTGGTTCCACGGCCTGGCCCACGCGCGCGGCTACAGCGCGGCCGTCCGGGACGAGGTCTGGAAGACCGTCGAGGCCTTCGGCGCCTACGGCTTCTGCCGCGCCCACGCGGTCGCGTTCGCCGTACCGGCGCTGCAGAGCGCCTGGCTCAAGGCGCACTACCCGGCGTTCCTGCTGGCCGGCCTGCTCGAACACGACCCCGGCATGTGGCCCAAGCGGGTGCTGGTCGCCGACGCCCGCCGGGGCGGCGTGCAGATCCTGCCCGTCGACGTCAACCGCTCCCAGGTGAAGCACACCGTGGAGAAGGCCGACGGAGACCAGTGGGGGGTGCGGCTCGCGCTGTCCGCGGTGCACGGCATCAGCGAGGACGAGTGCGCCCGGATCGTGGAGGGGCAGCCGTACGGATCACTGTCGGACTTCTGGCAGCGGGCGCGCCCCAGCAGGCCGGTCGCCGAGCGCCTCGCCGGGATCGGCGCCTTGACCTGCCTCCACGACGGCCGGCTCACCCGGCGTGATCTGCTGCTCCAGATCGCCGAGCTGCACCGGCAGTCCCGCACCCGTTCCGCGCACGGGGGCCAACTGCCCATCGCCGCGGGCGCGGTCGGCGGGGCGGAGCCGAGCGGGCTGCCGGAGATGACCGGCCGCGAGGCCCTGAGCGCCGAGTTGAGCACCCTCGGCATCGACGTCTCCCGGCACCTGATGGAACACCACCACCGGCTGCTGCGCGAGATCGGCGCGACCGACGCGGCCCACCTGGCCGGGATGCGCGCCGGCCAGCAGGTCCTCGTCGCCGGCGTACGCGCCTCCACCCAGACCCCGCCCATCGCCAGCGGCCGGCGCGTCATCTTCGTCACCCTGGAGGACGGCTCCGGCCTGGTCGACCTGGCCTTCTTCGAGGACTCCCACCCGGCCTGCGCGCACACCGTCTTCCACAGCGGGCTGCTGCTGGTGCGCGGCACGGTCCAGGTGCGCGGCACCCGCCGTACCGTCGTCGGCACCATGGCCTGGGACCTGGACGAGATCGCCACCGCCCGCCGCGACAACGGCCCCGAGGCCGCCCTCGCCCTCCTCGGCGAACGCCACCCGCACCCGACCCCCGCCCAGCCGCGGCGCACTCTCGCCAACGGCACGACAGGGGCCCGGCTGCATCCCTACGCCGACCTCCAGCCCGCCGGCACCCGCTCCGCCGACCTGAAGAAGTTCGGCCACCGCAGCCCGGGGAGCGCCGGATGAACGGGATGACCACGCGTCAGCGGCACATCGCCCACCTCCACCTGCACGCCGCACTGACCGAGGATCAATACGGCGACGTAATCGAACTGATGTCTGGTATCACGCCCCATGTCCAGGCAGTACCGCCCAACGCCGTCCAAATGGACCTGACGTCGGCGCTCCGGTACTTCGACCTGCCCCCCTACGACGTGGTCCAGTTGGCGATGCTCAGGCTGAAGGCCCACTACGGCATCGAGAGCAGCGCCGGGCTCGCGGGCAACCGCATGCTCGCGGCCATGGCGGCCGACGCGTCCGCGCCGGGTGAGACCACCTGGGTGCCCGTCTCAGAAGCGGCCGAGTGGCTGTATCCGCGGCCGGTCACCGCGCTGCCCGGGATCGGCCGCACCATGGCGGACACGCTCGGCAGGTACGGCCTGCACACCATCGGCCAGGTCGTAGACCTGCCCGCAGGGACCCTGCAGCGACTTCTCGGCGCAGGCCCCGCCCGTCTGCTGGCCGAGCGCGCCCGCGGTCACGACCCCCGCCCGGTCACCCCCGCAGAACCAGCAGAGCACCTGATCGCCGACCTGGTGCTGGAACGGGACTGCCTCGACCCCGCACGGCATCACCGCGCGGTCCTGGGACTCGCCGACCAGATTGGGCAACGTCTGCGCGGCGAACGGCAGATCACCAGTCGGCTCACCCTCACGGTGCGGTACGCCGACCGCAGCTCCACCAACCGCACGCGCACCCTGCCGGAGCCCACCAATCACTCACCCTCCCTCGCGATGACTGCCCTCGGCCTGCTGAACGCCCTTGGGCTGCAGCGGGCGAGAGTCCGCGCCTTCGTCATCCGCGCCGACGCCCTGCTGCCAGCCAACAGCACCTACCGCCAGCTCTCCATGGACCCCGGCGACGACCGCGCCCGCGCAGCGGAAGCCGCCGCCGACCGCGCCCGCCGACGCTTCGGACCGGAGACCATCCGGCCGGCGACTCTGGCCGGCCGACTGCCTTGAGTTCCGCGCGACTTCTGGCCACAGCTTTCATTCATGCACGGGTGAGCTGTCCACCGGACATGGTCCAGTGAGCTCTCACTCGGCTGGGGCGTCGTCAACGCGTGTCGGCGGCTGCTGAGTGCCCGGCGCGCCTGCCGAGCCCGCGCACCCTTGACAGGCTCATGGACCGGTCTCGGCTCGGGCCGGGACCGATGATCTGCGCCACGCGCCCCGCGACCACCCCATCGGGGGACTTCCGTTCGACGTGCATCTCTCGAGAGGCCGGAAGGACAACAGCTTCTAACACCGAAGTGGGGGGTCTGGATCGGCCGCGGTGAGCGCGACGGTTCCCTGACCGGTGGGCGTGGTTCGGTGTCAGAGGGCTCGGGCCGCAGCGGCATCGCGGAGGAGTCCGGCGAAGGTCAGGGCGGCGGGGGTGAGCGCGTGGTCGGCCATGCGTACCAGGAGGATACGGCGGATGGGGGCCGGCGGCTTCAGAGGCAGGACGTTGACGCCGGGTCGGATACCCTCCAGGGCCAGAGTGGGGGCGAGGGCGACGCCGATGCCGGCGGCGACCATGGCCTGGGCTTCCTGGTAGTCGTGGGCCTCGTAGGCGATCTGGGGCTCGAAGCCGACGGCGCGGCAGCCGCGGACGAGGGCTTCGGCCACCGGGTGGTGTTCAGCGCGGGTGATCCAGGGGTCGTCTGCGAAGTCGGCGAGTGAGACGGCGTCACGGCCGGCGAGTGGATGGTGGTCGCTGACGAGAAGGGCCGGCGGGTCATCGAGGAGTGGGGTGACGACGATGTCCTCCCGGTCGATCCGGCTCCAGCCGTAGTCCCACATCAAGGACATTTCGACCTCCCGGTTCTCCAGCATCGTCCACAGTCCGGCAATGCGTGCGCTGCGGACGGTCAGCCGTACGTCGGGGTGGGCGTCCCGGAAGGCGATCACGGCCTGCGGGAGGAGCGAGGCGCCGACGGTGGGGAAGGTGCCGATGCGCAGCGTGCCCGCGCGCAGGCCCGCGTAGTCGGCGAGTTCGTTCTCCGCGGCCCGCAGTTCGCGTTCGATCCGGTGCCCCCGTTCGGCCAGCGCCCGTCCGGCGTCGGTGAGGGTGACACCCCGGGCGTGGCGCTCCAGCAGGGGCTGTCCTGCCTCCGTTTCCAGGCGGCTGATCTGCTGCGATACAGCTGACGGTGTGTAGTTGAGGGCGCGGGCGGTCGCGGTCACCGAGCCGCGCCGGGCGACCTCCGTGAAGAGCAGGATGCGCCGGACGTCGAGCATGCCGCCACCTCCATCGTTCACTTCAACTTAATAGCCCTGCAGATTTCCGAGATTGTACTTCACGCTGCCGTAACCCACCGTGGAGGACACCCCGCACGGCGAGACCGTCGGTGGACTTCCCCTTTCATGGCTGTGAGGAGTCGGTTGTGCTGCGTCTGCAGGGCGAGATGATCCGCGGAGGAACCAGCAAGTGCTGGATCTTCGACCACCGCGACGTGGCCGCCACCGGCGTGGACGTAGATGCCCTCCTGCTCGCCGCCTTCAACGCCGCCGACCCCCGTCAGATCGACGGCGTGGGCGGCGCTTCCTCCACCACCTCCAAGGCCGCCGTCGTCCACGCGTCGAGCCGACCCGGTGTGGACGTCGAGTACGCCTTCGCACAGGTCGGCATCGGCGACGAGCGCGTGGAGTGGGCCAGCAACTGCGGCAACTGCGCCACCGCCGTGGCCCTGTACGCCGTCCACCACGACCTCGTGCCGATCACGTCGGAGACCACCACCGTCCGCATGCTCAACGTCAACACCGGGGCCCGCCTCACCGGCGCCATCCCCACCCCCGCGGGCGTGGCCCCGGAGGAGGGCACGGCCGTGGTGCCGGGTACCTCGGCGCGCGGCGTACCGGTCCTGCTGGGGTTTCAGGACCCGGCGGGCTCGACGACCGGCCGCGCACTGCCGACCGGCCGGACGCTGGACGAACTGACCGGCCCGGACGGCCCCGTCGAGGCATCCCTGGTGGACGCCGGCGCGCCGGCCGCACTGTTCGAAGCCAAGGCGTTCGGCCTCGACGGCACGGAATCCCTCACCGCGTTCGCCACCGCAGTGCCCGCGCTGACACTGCTGCGCCGCCAGGCAGCGCTGGCCATGGGCCTGGCACACGAAGGCGATCCGGTCAGCCACGCGGTGCCGAAGGTGGGCATCGTCGCCCGGCCGGCCCCCTACCGCACCACCCAGGGCACACTCGTCAACCAGGACGAGTACGACCTGGCCGTGCGCATGGTCTCCATGCACGCCCCCCACCCGGCGATCGGACTGACCTCCGCCGTGGCCCTGGCCACGGCCGCCGCCACCCCCGGCACCCTCGCCCACCGCGTCGCCCGGCAGACCGCCGACGGCACGCTGCGCCTGGGCACCCCCGCCGGCGTGATCACCACCCGAGCCGTCCCCGCACCGGACGGCGCGTCCCCCACGGTGCTCCTGCACCGCGCCGCCCGGCGTATCGCCCGAGCCGAACTCCTCGTTCCCGTCCTGGAAGGACGCCCCGCATGAGCCGCAACGACGCCGCCCCGGGTACCGTCACCGCACCACCGGGCCGCATCCGCCGCATGCTGTCCCACCTCTACATCCAGTGCCTGATCGCCGTCCTCCTCGGCGCCGCCGTGGGCGGGCTGTGGCCGTCCGTCGGCGCTGACCTCAAGCCGCTCGGCGACGGCTTCATCGCGCTGGTGAAGATGTTCATCGCGCCGATCATCTTCTGCACGGTCGTCCACGGCATCGCCTCCATGGGCAACCTCCGCGCGGTCGGCCGCGTGAGCCTCAAGGCTCTGGTCTACTTCGAGGTGCTGACCACCGTGGCCATGGTGATCGGCCTCGTCGTCGTCAACGTCGTCAAGCCGGGCAGCGGTCTGCACATCGACCTCTCGACCCTGTCGACCAAGGGCCTGCCACCGGAGGCGACCACGGCCCACGAGGGCTTCGCCGAGTTCGTCCTCGCCATCATCCCGGCCACCCTGGTCAGCGCCCTGACCGGCAACGAGATCCTGCCGGTGCTGCTGGTGTCGGTGCTGTTCGGCTTCGGCCTGCACGCCAGCGGGGAGGCCGGCCTGGGCATCGCCCGGGGCATCGAGAAGTTCTCCACGGTGCTGTTCACGCTCATCCGGTGGATCATGCGGCTGGCCCCGATCGGCGCGTTCGGCTCGATGGCCTTCACCATCGGCAACTACGGTCTGGGCACCCTGCGCCACCTGGCCCTGCTGGTCGGCTCGTTCTGGCTGACCGCCCTCTTCTTCGTCCTGGTCGTCCTCGGGACCGTCATGCGCCTGAACGGACTGCGACTGCTGCCCTTCCTGCGCTACATCAAGGAAGAACTGCTGATCGTCCTGGGCACCTCCTCCACCGAGCCCGTCCTGCCGCGCATGATGTCCAAGCTCCAGCACGCGGGCGCCTCGAAACCGGTCGTCGGCATCACGCTGCCCGCCGGGTACTCCTTCAACCTCGACGGCACCGCCATCTACCTGACCATGGGATCGGTCTTCCTCGCCCAGTCCCTCGGTATCGACCTCAGCCTGACGCAGCAGCTGACGATGCTCGCCGTCATGCTGCTCACCTCCAAGGGTGCCGCAGGCGTCACCGGCTCCGGCTTCATCGCCCTGGCCGCCACGCTCAGCGCCGTTCCGCACGTCCCGGTCGCCGCCCTCGCGCTGATCTTCGGCATCGACCGGTTCATGTCCGAAGCCCGCGCCCTCACCAGCCTGGTCGGCAACGGCGTCGCCACCCTGGCCGTCGCCCGGTGGGAGGGTGAGCTGGACGAGGACCGGGCCAAGGCCGTCCTGCGCGGAGAGATCCCCTACGCCCCCACCCCCGCTCCCTCCGCGGTGACCGCCGAGCCCGATCCGAAGGAGGCACCCGCACCAACCCACGCCCCCGTCCCCGCCGCAAACTGACAGTGCGTGGGTGGGCCGGCCCGGAGCAGATACTCCGGGCCGGCCCACCCACGCCTCAACAGGACGTGGTGCTGGCCGCCCGGGCTGATCAGGAACGTCTGACCCTCCGGTACGCCCAGTCTTCCAACCACTGCTCAAGTCCGGCTCACGCCGCACTGAACTCCCGCACCGTGTGCCGTTTCGGTGATCAGAGATCCACGGATTCCCCGACGTGAGCAAGGTACCTGTCCGTACGACCCGGGCGGGAGGTGCGTCAGGTGGCCAGGGATGCGGAACCGGAGCTTCGCGGACTGATCACGGCCCGCAGTGTCGAACTGGAGCTGCAGGCAGAGAAGTTGAGCCAGCAGCTTCAAGAGGTGCGCGACGAGCTCGAGGAGCTCACCGTCGCCGAGCGGGTCGCGCGTCGGCTGGCCGAGCATTCTGCACGGATCGATCGCCCGTTGCGGGCCGCACGCCGATCCCTCCAACGCGCAGCGACTCAAGGGCATGTGGATCGCCCTCCAAGTACGCGGAGCCAATGCGTGGAGTCGGCACCTCTTCAGCATCTGGGCGGACCGCCACGTGCGCGGGCCGATTACTCGTCCGAGGTTGTCCCAGGTCGTGCGGAAGGAGCTATCGCGGGATGGGCGGGGACCCACGCGAACGTGCCGGCCGTGCAGCCGACCGTGTGGCGGCGTTAGTCGTAAGAGTCGTCTCGCGCCGGTCGTCGACTGGCAAGCACGTCGGGGGCCTGTCGAGCCCAGCCGTCTCGCAGGCCCCGGACGTCGGCGCGGGCCGCCCCGGCCTCGGGGGGAGGGGGAGGCCGATGTGCGAGGGCAGCCCGCGCGGAGCCGGGGAGGGGGCGGCCACCACCCTCACAGGGGGCTGCCCGTGCCCGGCCGTACAGGACGTGTCAGCCGGCGGTCGTCGCCGTTGCCGCGTACGCCAAGGAGATCAGGGCCATTACGGCGGCCGGGACGGCCCGGGGCGGCGGGTCGCCGTGGCGCAGGTGGACCACCGCCGCCGCGGCCATCAGCAGGGCGAGGCCTGTCGCGGCGGTCAATCCCAGCGGCATCCAGGTCAGCCCCAGCAGCAGACCGGCGACGCCGGCCACCTCCAGCGCGCCGACGACGCGATAGAGGCCGGTCGACATGCCGAGGTGGGCCGCTGCCTGCCGCATGACCGGTACCCCTGCGATCTTGGCCAGGCCCAGCGGGAGGAAGACCAGGGACAGGACTATGGCGAGCACGGTTGTCATGCGGTGGTCCTGCCTTCGCGGCGCTCGGCGCCCAGCCGGACGTAGTGGTCGATGAGTTCGGGGCTGTCCACGGTGGCGGGGTTGACGACCTGCTCGACCGGGGCGCCCTGGAGCAGTCGCTTGATCGGGACCTCCAGTTTCTTGCCGGTGCGGGTGTGCGGGATGCCCGGCACTTCGAGGATCTCGTCGGGGACGTGGCGGGGTGAGGCGCCGGTGCGGACGGCGTTGCGGATCTTCTCGCGCAGGGTGTCGTCCAGGGCCACCCCCGCCGCCGGGACCACGAACAGCGGCATCCAGTAGCCGCCGTCCGGCTCCTCCGCACCGATGACCAGGGCCTCGGCGATCTCTGGGAGGCGTTCGACGACGTCGTGGATGTCGGCGCTGCCCAGGCGGACACCGTTGCGGTTCAGCGTCGAGTCGGAGCGGCCGTGGACGATCACCGAGCCGTGTCCCGTGACCGTGATCCAGTCGCCGTGTCGCCACACGCCGGGGTAGGAGGAGAAGTAGGCGTCCCGGTAGCGGCTGCCGTCGGGGTCGTTCCAGAAGTACAGCGGCATCGACGGCATCGGGCGAGTCACCACCAGTTCGCCGACCTGGTCGATGACCGGGAACCCTTCGCTGTCGTACGCAGCCAGTGCCACGCCCAGGTGGGGGGCCGACAACTCCCCTGACCAGATCGGGGTGTTGGGTGCGCTGCCGGCGAAGCCGGAGACGATGTCGGTGCCGCCGCTGATGGAGGCCAGCAGGACGTGCTCGCCGACGTGGTCGCGCACCCAGGGGTAGGCGGAGGCGGGCAGGGCCGAGCCCGTGCAGCCGACGACGCGGATCGACGACAGGTCGTGGACGGACGGGTCGATGCCGAACTTGGCCATGCCGAGCAGGTATTGGGGGCTGGTGCCGAAGACGGTGACACGGTGGCGGGCGGCCAGTTCCCATAGGCGATCGAGTTTGGCGAAGGGGGCCGGGCTGCCGTCGTACGTACAGGTCGTCGCGCCGGCCAAGAGGGTGGAGGCGACCAGGTTCCACATCATCCAGTGGGTGGTGGTGTACCAGAGGAGGCGGTCACCGGGGCCCAGGTCGGAGTGCAGGCCCAGGGTTTTCAGGTGCTCCAGGAGCACGCCGCCGTGGCTGTGGACGATGCCCTTGGGCAGGCCGGTGGTGCCGGAGGAGAACACGACCCACAGCGGGTGGTCGAACGGCACCGGTACACAGGCGAGTTCCTCGGTACGGGTGGAGGCGTCCTTCCAGGGGACCACCAGCGACGGGTACGCCTGCGACGGCCAGGGCAGGCCCATGTGGTCCACCAGCAGCGTCGCCTTCAACGTGGGGAGGGCGTGGGCGAGTTCGAGGACGGCGTCGCGGCGGTCGTGGATGGTGCCGTTGAACAGGTAGCCGTCGGCGGCGATCAGCACGGTGGGTTCGAGCTGGGCGAAGCGGTCGGCTGCGGCCTTTGGGGCGTAGTCCTGTCCGCACACCGACCACACGGCGCCCAGGCTCGCAGCGGCGAGGAACGCGACGATGGCGTGCGGGGTGTTGGGCAGGTAGCCGACGACCCGGTCGCCCTTGCCCACGCCGAGGTCGCGCAGGGTGGCGGCGACGGAGGCGACCAGGGCACGCAGCCGCCCGCCGGTCACCTCGTACCCGGAGCCGGTCTCGTCGAGGGCGAGGATGGCCGCGTCGTCCTCGGCCAGGTTACGCAGGGCATGGTGGGCGTAATTGAGGGTGGCGCCGGGGAACCACCGGGCGCCCGGCATCCGCTCCTCGGCCAGCACCTGCTCGTAGGGGGTGTCCGCGTCGATGTCGAAGTACTCCCAGACGGCGCCCCAGAAGCCCTCCAGGTCGGTGACCGACCACTGATGCAGGGCGGCGTAGTCGCCCGGATCCATGCCCTGGAGCCGGGCGAAGTCCGCGATGCGACTGGCGGCCACCGTCTCCGGATCGGGGGTGAAGAAGGCCGTACTCATCGCGTCGTACTCCTCAACAGGCTCTTCGGGGCCGTCCGTTGCGAAGGGACGGGGCTTCGGGTGGTGTGCAGCAGGCAAGCCCAGGCGGCGGTCGACGTGAAGTCGTGACTACCTGAGGGGACGACGTCCATCACGACGCGGTCGGGCCGCAGCAGGACCGCGTCCGCGCGGCCGCCGCGCAACCAGGCGGCGAGGGTGCCGTCGTCGCCGAGGTCGGCCACGGAGAGCGCGCGTATGCCGAGGCTGTGGGCAAGCGCGGTCAGCAAGGGGCCGGGTTCGGTAGCGGTCAGCACGGTGAAGGAGTCGCCGAGAAGCTCGTCGAGACGGGTACGCCGTCCGCCGACGCTCACCCACGGTTGCGGACAGTGCGTGCCCGGCAGGCGTCGGCGGACCCCGCGCCGCACGAGCGGTCCGGCGGTCAGGGGCGGGCTGAGGTCGCGGCCGGCCAGCTCGGTCAGGCCGGGTATGCGGCAGGCCGCGGCCAGCGCTCGGCGGCGGATCGCGGCGGCGCCGTCCTGGCCGCCGGTCATGGCCCAGCCCATGGCGACCGCGAGGCGGACCACATGCCGTGCGTGCGGCCTGCGTTCGCTCTCGTAGGTGTCCAACAGCCGTTCGTCGCCGCCCTGCTGGAGGACGCGGGTGAGTTTCCAGGTGAGGTTGTAGGCGTCCCGCAGTCCCGAGCACAGGCCCTGTCCGATGAACGGCGGGGTGAGGTGGGCGGCGTCGCCGAGCAGGAAGACCCGGCCGTGGCGCCAGCGGTCGGCGACGCGGGCCCGGAAGGTGTACTGCGTCTCGCGGACCACCTCGAAGTCCCCGTCGTACGAGGTCGGCAGCCACGGGGCGACCAGCTCACGGACCGTCTCTTGCCCTTCCCCGAGCCGGAACTCCCAGCGGTAGCGGTTCTCGCTCACGCGCATGAAGGTGGCCGGCCGCACCGGGTCGCAGATCTGATCGACGCCTTCCCAGCAGCGGACGGGGCCCGTCGTCTCGGCGTCGATGACGGTCCAGCGTTCCTCGAAGCGCAGGTCCTCCCAGACGCCGCCGATGGCCTCGCGGGTGAGGCTGCCCGCGCCGTCGCAGCCGAGGACCGCGTCGGCCCACAACTCATGCTCGCGATCGTCGTCGCGGTAGGTGACGCGTACAGGGCCTGTGGTGTCCGGGCCGACGCCGGTGACCTCCACGCCGCCGCGCAGTTCGCACTCGGGGCGCCGGGCCAGGGCGTCGCGCAGTACGCGTTCCAGCTCGGGCTGGTCGAACATGCTGGTCTGCGGGGAGCCGTGGTGGCCGTGCTCGGTGCGCCGGAACTCGGCCATCACCCGGTGCCGGGCGTCCAGCAGCCGCAGCCCCTTCGCCGGCCGGGCTATCGCGGCAAACTCCTCACCGACGCCCGCAGCCTGAAGGATCCGGTGGATCTCGTCGTCGCCTGCGACGGCGCGCGGGAGCGGGTAGATGTCCCGGTGGCGTTCGAGGACGACACTGCGGACTCCGCGCCGGGCCAGGAGAAGGGCGGCGATCACGCCCACCGGCCCGGCGCCGACGATCACGACGGGCACACGTGCGGCTTCGTCGACGGTCATGTGCGGCTCACCTCGGGGTTCAGTTCGCGGCCGCGACGGGCGTGCGCTGCTCGCCGAGGTCGATGCGGCCGTCGGGGGTCGCGATCGTCGCCGTGATCACGTCACCCGGGTTCAGGTAGTGCGGGTTCTTGGCCTGGCTCTTGAAGAAGGCCTTCCACTTCACGGCGGGCGGCAGCAGCGCGCCGATCTTCTCGACGGCCTTCGCCGGGGCCTTCAGGGCGGTGCCGCCGGGGGTGCCGGTGAGCAGCAGGTCGCCGGCGTCCAAGGTCTGGAAGCGGGCGAGCAGGGTGAGCGCCTGTGCCGGGCGGACGATCATGTCGGCCAGGGTGCGGTCCTGGCGCAGCTCGCCGTTCACGCTCAACTTCAGCCGCAGGTCAAGGAGATGGGTGAAGTCCTCCGGCTCCAGCAGCGTCAGGTACGGACCGGTCGGGGTGAAGGTGGGGTAGGACTTGCTCTCGTAGAACTGCGTCTTGGTCAGCTGCACCTCGCGGGCGCTGATGTCGTTGGTGATCACCAGTCCGGCGACGTACGACGGCAGGTCCCGCTCCTCGACGACGGTGCCGACGTGCAGTGGCGCGCCCATCACGAGCCCCAACTCGATCTCGTAGTCGAGGAATTTCACGTGCGACGGCCGGACGACGGCCTCGCCAGGGCCGCTGACCGAGCCGGACGCCTTGCGGAAGAAGGCGGGCGGGATGTCGCCCTTGAAGCCCGAATCGCGGGCGTGGCTACGGTAGTTGACCATCTGGGCGACCACCCGGCAGGGCGTGGTGACCGGCGAGAGCGCGACCAGATCGGCGACCGGAGTGCTCGGCTCACCGGAGGCAGCGGCCTCCCGAACGGCGTCCCGGTCGGTCAGCAGCTCGGCGGTGGTCACGGCTTTGGTCTCGACGGGGACGGCTCGGCCGCCTCGGACGACCCACCAGCCGTCTGCGGTGCGCAGGACATTGGTGCTCATGACGTGGCTCTCTGTGAAGGGGGTCAGGAGTTGGCGGCCTTGAGCAGGCCGAACAGTCGTGCCGGGTCCATCTCGTTGTCGCCGCGCAGGGCCTCGATGACGTCGCGGACCCGCTGCGGCGAGGGGCTCGCGCCGAGGAAGTCGCGGGTGGCCGGCGGGCCCCACTGGGCGAGGCCGCTGGTCGACATGGGCGCCCAGCCGGGCTCGACGTCGCAGGAGAACAGGTCGCCGTCGGCGAAGTGCTCCAGCATGAAGTGGTCCGGATCGCGCCAGTAGTCGAAGAGCTGGCTGCCCTGGATGTGCCGACCGATGCCCCAACTGCGTTTGTAGCCCCGCTCCTTGAGGTATTCGCCACCCGCGGCGATGGAGTCGAGGTCGGTGACCTGGTAGGCGGAGTGGACGTAGCCGGTGCCCGGCCCCAGGTGCATCGCGAGGGTGTGGTGGTCGGCCGGCACACCGCCCAGGTCGCAGCGGATGAACGCCATCGTCGGCCCGCGCCCGCGCTGCCCGTCCAGGAACAGGAAGTCGGACACGATCATCCCGAGGGTGTCCAGATACCAGTCCAGGGCCCGGCCGAACACCCGCGTCTCCAGCACCACGTGGCCGAGCCGCTGGATACGGGACGGCTCGCGCGGCGGCCGCTGGGTGGCGTTGGTACGACGGCGATCCGTGCCGGAGTTGAGGAGCAGCGGCTGCTGTTCCGGCAGTGCGGGGAGCTGTTCGCCACAGTGCACGACCCGGACCGGGAAGCCGGACGGGTCGAGCAGGTCGACCACCTTTCCGCCGCCGGGCACGTCGGATTCTCGTACGGACGATCTGGTGGCGCGCGCCAGCCGGTCCAGATCGCCCCGCTCGGCTGCACGGAACGCGGGACCGATGAAGCGGGACGTGCGGCCGCGCCGGATCACCATGCAGGGCGAGCCCGCGAAGGTGCCCCGCAGCCACAGCTCGCTCTCGGTGCGGGCGGCGACGCCGAAGCCGAAGTCGCGGGCGAAGACCTCCGCCCGGTCCAGGTCGGGCTTCTCGAACTCCAGCCAGGACAGGTCCGCCACCTTGATCACGGGATTCCGGGAGCGGCCGGGGTGTTCGCCGCGCAGGGCGCCCTGCTCGCTGTGGAGGTCCTGGTGGGCCGTGATGACGTCCCCGCTGACGCGTGTTTCAGACATGGCGCCCTCCGAGCAACATTGCCGTAATGAGGAAATCATCAACTGTGACAGTTCTGTCGTCAAGGCGTTCGCCGCATGAAATGATGAATTCATCAGGACTGCGATCGTCATCGCGCAACCGTTAGACTCTGCGCATGTCTACGTCAGCCCCGCCCAGCAACCGGTTCGAGCGACGTCGGGCGGAGACCCGTGGAGCTCTCGTGCGAGCGGCCCGGCAGATACTCGCCGAGAACGGCGACACCAGCGCGAGCATCCAGGCGATCGCCGAGCGCGCGGACGTGGGCTTCGGCTCCTTCTACAACCACTTCGACTCCAAGGCGGAGCTGTTCGAGACGGCAGTGGTCGACGCCCTCGAGGAGTTCGGGCAGGCCTTCGACGAGCGTCTGACGGGGATCGACGACCCGGCGGAGCTGCTCGCGGCCGGCTTCCGGCTCAGTGCCCGCATGGCCGACTCCCACCCGGAGCTGATGCAGGTCGTGCGCCGCCGTGGCCTCGGGCACATCCACTCGGACAACGGACTGACCCGACGCGCCCTGCGTGATCTCCAGGTCGGCATCGCCTCCGGCCGCTTCACCACTCCCGACCCCGTGGTCGCCCTGTCGGCACTGGGCGGAACCCTGCTGTCCCTGGTGGAGCTGCGGTTCACCCGCCCCGAGGTGGACGGCGACGAGGCCGCCGTCAACCTCGCCGAGATGGTCCTGCGGATGCTGGGCCTGCCCGCGGACGACGCCCACGAGATCGCCCGACGCCCCTTGCCCGACGCCGCCTGACCTCAAGCGGACGACGGCGTCTCGCCGCTGGTCTTCTCCCGGGGGCGTCTCGCCCCGTTGCCGCCCCGCCGGGACCACGACGACGCGGCCGACTACACATGGCCCGACTGGCTCTGAGAGATCCGAGAGAAGAGAGACGCACCATGCGCGATCAAGGGCTCGGCTCGTGGCCCGCGCGGCGCGCCCGCATGGCACCGGAGGCCACCGCCGTCGTGCACGACGGTGGATCCCTGTCCCACGGAGGGCTGGCCGCGCGCGTGACGCGGCTCGCTCACGCCCTGCGTGCCCTGGGGGTCGGCCACGCGACCGGGTGGCCTACCTGGGCGCGAACCATCCGGCCCTGACGGAGACCCTGTTCGCCGCGAACGCGCTGGGCGCCATCTTCCTACCGCTCAACACCCGCCTTGCGGCACCTGAGTTGGCCTTCATCCTGGGAGACGCGGGGGCGCCGGTACTGCTGTACGGCACCGAGCTGACCGAGTTCGTCGACGCGTTGAGGGAAGCACTACGTCGAGGTGGGGAGCGCGTACGAGGAGCTGCCGACGAACGCACCCGACGACCCCCTGGACGAGACGGTCGGCCTCGACGAGGTGTGCATGATCCAGTACACCTCTGGCACCAGCGGCCGTCCCAAGGGGGTCATGCTCACCCACGCCAACATCGCCTGGAACTGCTTCAACATCCTGCTGGACGTGGACATCGCCTCCGACGACGTCGCTCTGGTGGTGGCACCGATGTTCCACACCGCCGCCCTCAACACCGTCTTCCTGCCGGGCTTCCTCAAAGGAGCGACGTCGGTGCTGATGCGCGGCTTCGACCCGGACCGGGTTCTCGACGTCATCGCCGAGCACCGGGTGACCAGGATGTTCGGCGTACCCGCGATGTACCAGGCCATGGCCCGGTCGTCGCGGTGGGCGACGGCCGACCTGTCGTCGATCCGGATCCTGATGTGCGCGGCGGCACCCGTCCCCAAGGCACTCATCCACGTACCAGGACCGTGGCCTGACCTTCCTCCAGGCATACGGCCTGACCGAGACCGCCCCCGCCGCACTGGGCCTGCGCGCACGGGACAGCATCCGCAAGGCCGGCTCGGCCGGCACGCCCTGCTTCTTCACCGACGTACGCGTGGTGCGGCCCGACCTCACCGATGTCGCACCGGGCGAGGTCGGCGAGGTGATCATCGAGGGCCTCAACGTGATGAAGGGTTACTGGCAGTGGCCCGAAGCGACCAAGGACGCCATCGTCGAAGGAAGCCGCTCCGGGGATGCGGCCTCCGTCGACGAGGAGGGGTACGCGACGATCGTCGACCGGATCAAGGACATGTACATCTCCGGCGGGGAGAACGTCTACCCCGCAGAGGTCGAGCAACTCCTCTACCAGCATCCCGCGGTCGCCGAATGCGCGGTGATCGGCGTACCCGACGAACGACGGGGCGAGGTCGGCAGAGCGCTGGTCGTGCCCCGCGCGGGCGCCGAGGTGTCGCCCGACGACATCATGAACTCCCTGTCCGGCCGACTCGCCAAGTACAAGCTCCCCAAGTCGGTCGTCCTCGTCGACGCCCTGCCCCGCAACGCCACCGGCAAGATCCTCAAGGCCCGCCTGCGCAGCCGGTACGGCTCAATGCCGGCCCGCGGCGCCGAGGAGGCATGAGGCCAGGGGACCCGAAAACGCCGGGTGGCGGCTGATCCACTTCGACCTCAGGGGCGCGAAGGGGGGGCGGATGCCGTTTACCGGCGTGCTTCCTGCCGCCGCGGGAATCTGGACAGTGCAAGCCCTAGCACGGTTGGCCGGGGGTCGGTGTGGACCTCTGGGTCAACAACTCGACACCGGTGGACCTCACCGCGACCGACGACCCGACCGTCAACAAGGCGTTCGAGCACGAACCACCGGACGACGGCGCGACACGATTTTCGCCACCGGGGCACACGGAGAAGCCGAGCGGGCAGCGCCCGCAGGGCGAGGGCACACAAAGGCGTGTCGGAACGAGATACTGGGACTGGTCCCGCGGAACTAGTCCTGTCGCGGCGCGGGAGGTGGCAGTTGCTCCTGCACCGGCTGCCGGTCCACCTGCTGGGGCGCCGCGGGTGCGGGACCCTGTTGGGCCTTCTCCAGGAACCTCAGCAGCTCCACCGGGAAGGGCAGGACCAGGGTGGAGTTCTTCTCGGCGGCCACCGCCGTCACCGTCTGCAGCAGGCGCAGCTGCAACGCGGCCGGCGTGTCCGCCATCTGCTGCGCCGCCTCGGCGAGCTTCTTCGACGCCTGCAGCTCCGCGTCGGCGTTGATGACCCTGGCGCGCCGCTCCCGGTCGGCCTCGGCCTGCCGGGCCATCGACCGCTTCATGGTCTCGGGCAGGGACACGTCCTTGATCTCGACCCGGTCGATCGTGACGCCCCACTCCACCGCCGGGGAGTCGATCATCAGCTCAAGCCCCTGGTTGAGCTTCTCCCGGCTCGAGAGCAGATCGTCCAGCTCGCTCTTTCCGATGATGGACCTGAGCGAGGTCTGCGCCATCTGCGCGACGGCGAACCGGTAGTCCTCCACCCGGACGACGGCCTCGGCGGGCCCGGTCACCTTGAAGTACACGACGGCGTCCACCCGCACCGTGACGTTGTCCCGGGTGATGCCCTCCTGCGCGGGCACGGGCATCGTCACGACCTGCATGTTCACCTTCTGGAGCCGGTCCACGAACGGCACGATCATCGTGAACCCCGGTCCCCGCACCTCCTCGCGGAGCCTGCCGAGCCGGAACACCACACCGCGTTCGTACTGCTTGACGACCCGTGCCGCCGCCAGCACGTACACCACACCGGCGGACGCGAGGGTCACTCCCGCCGCCACCAGCTCCTCGACCATGCCGGCCCCCAGGGGACTGAGCACTACCTGTACTTCGAAACCTGTACTTCGAAGGTAACTCCGTCACCCGGGCAAGAGGGAGCCCCCGCACGCCACTTGCGTGCGAGGGCCCGTCCGGAGGGAGCGTCAGCCGATGCTCACGCCGTAGTAGCTCAGCGCCTCGGTGACCGGCTGGAAGAAGGTCGTGCCGCCGGAGGTGCAGTCACCGCTGCCGCCGGAGGTCAGGCCGTAGGCCACGCTGCCGCCGTAGAGCGGACCGCCACTGTCGCCGCCCTCGGCGCAGACCGTGGTCTGGATCAGGCCGTAGACGACGTCGCCGCTGCCGTAGTTGACGGTGGCGTTCAGCGCGGTGACCCGGCCGCTGTGCGTGCCGGTGGTGGAGCCGCGGCGGTACACGGTCGTGCCGACGCTCGGGGTGGCCGCGCTGGTGATGGTCTGGCTGCCGACCGTGCTCGGGTGTGAGATCGAGGAGTTGGTGTAGCGCACCAACGCGAAGTCGTTGCCCGGGAAGCTGTAGCCCACGTTGGTGCCCAGCACCGTGGAGTGGCTGGAGTTGGAGTACCAGGTGGAGGCGACCTGGCCGCAGTGACCGGCGGTCAGGAAGTAGGAGGTGCTCCCGCTGTGCACGTTGAAGCCCAGGGAGCAGCGGTACTGCCCGCCGTAGATGGCGTCGCCGCCGGAGATCAGCGGCTTGAACTTTCCGGCCGAGCGCTTGATGGTGAGGGCCCCGGCGTTGGCGCCGGCCGCACGCTTGATCTTGGCGATCTCGGCCTGGGAGACCGTGCTGTCGGCGGTGACGACGACACGGTTGGTCTTGCTGTCGACGGCCCAGGCGGTGCCCGGGACATCGGCCTTGAGCACCGAGCTGTCGACACTCTTCAGCGCGTTCGCGCTGAAGGTGGGGGTGGTGTCGGACGCGTTCGCGCTGGGGACCGCGATCGCCGCGGCGGCCACGAGACCGGTGGTGACGGCGATCAGCCGGGTTCGTCTCGAAACGCCGCTGCGAGGGGTGGTGCGCTTGATCCTCACGTTCGTTCCTCCGAGGGGGAAGTCGGGGGGCCCGCGTGGGGTCGGGGCCCCGTGAGGCGCAGCCCGAGGCGTGATCGTCCGGGTTCCGGACAAGCCGTGCCCCTGACAAGCGCTTGCGGGGAGTATTCGGCCGAACGGCCGGTAGACGCAAGGGCGCCTTTCGGCCGTCAACCTGTGAGCCGGCTATGTGTTTTGGCCATGCGTGCCCTGGTTCAGACCAGGTTGCGCTCCCCCGCGTCCACGGCGATCCCCAGGGTGTTCCCGGGCGGCGGGAAGGGGCAGATGAAGTGGTCGGCGAAGGCGCACGGCGGCAGCACGGCGCGGTTGAGATCGACGGTCGTACGGCCGTCCGCGTCGGGCGCGGCCGGGTACAGGAACCGGAAGCGGAAACTGCTCCGGCCGCTGGTCGCGTCGGCGAAGACCGCCCACAGGACGTCGCCCTGCTCGGCGACCTGGAGGGTCGACTCCCGTCCGTCGAGGGTGAAGGCCAGCTCACCCGCGAGCCCGAGCCCGCGTTCCCGTCCGTCGTGGTTCGGCACGCGGATGGTGCGATCGCCCTCGCCGTACGGGGTGAAGCGCCCCGGCACCGACCAGCGCGGGTCGTGGGGCGTGGCGTCGATGCCCCGGAAGGCACGGCGCGTCGCGGCACCGGGGTCGAAGTCCCGTACGCCCCACACCCCTTCGCGCACCAGCACGACCAGGCGCCGCTCGCCGAGCGCCACGCGCGCCGCGTCGACCGCGCCGGTGTCGGCGCCGAGCCGTACCGCTCCGTCGAGCGGTTCGCCGTCCACCGTCAGCCCGTCGGACGCGGCGGCGGTCAGCACGACGGCGTCCGCGTCGGCCGTCCAGACACCGGGGATGTCCGGAAGTCGCCCCTCCGGATGGCCCTCGATCCAGTGCGTGCCGGTCAGCGCGAGCGGCCCGTACGGCGCCGAGACCGACTCCACCCGGTGCTCGTGCCACTGCTTCCACGCGTCCGAACCATCCGGTACGTCCGTGGTGTTCGATGCGTCCGAGGTCATGCGATCAGCCCTGTCGTCATGGTGTTCGGCCCTTCCCTGCGGGGTCGGGCAGCCCGAGGTGGGAGCGCAAGGTGGCTCCCCGGTATTCCGTGCGGAAGGCGCCGAGCTCCTGGAGCAGCGGCACCACCCGGTCGACGAACTCGTCGAGTCCGCCGGGGGTGAGGTGCGGTACGAGGATGAAGCCGTCGGCGGCGTCGCGCTGCACGAACTCGTCGAGCTCGGTGGCGACGGCCTGAGGGGTGCCGATGAACGACTGCCGGGCGCTCGCCTCGATCACCGTCTGCCGGATCGACAGCCCCTTCTCCTTCGCCAGGGCACGCCACTTCTCGGCGGTCTGGACGGTGTCGCCGCGCCGGGTCCGGCCCCGGGTGATGCCGGAGTCGGGCACCGGGTCGATCTCGGGGAGCGGGCCGTCGGGGTCGTACGCCGACAGATCCATGCCCCAGATCTGCTCCAGCGCGAGGATCGCGTTCTGCGGGGAGACCTGCTGCCGCCGGATCTCCGAGGCCTTCTCCTGGGCCTCGGCGGCGGTGTCGCCGAGCACGACGGTGACCCCGGGCATGATCTTCAGCTCGCCCGGCTCCCGGCCGTACTTGGCGAGCCGTCGTTTGACGTCGGCGTAGAAGGCGCGCCCCGCCTCCAGCGTGCCGTGCCGGGTGAAGACGACGTCGGCCGCCGACGCGGCGTACTCCCGCCCCTCCTCGGAGTCGCCGGCCTGGATCACGACCGGGTGCCCCTGCGGCGGGCGCGGCACGGTGAACTCGCCCGCGATGTCGAAGTGCGCTCCGCGGTGGGCGAACGGCCGCGCGAGGCCGTCGGGCGTCCAGGAGTCCCACAGCTTCCGTGCCACCTCGACGAACTCGGCGGCCCGCGTGTACCGGTCGGCCCGGTCGAGGAAGCCGCCGCGGCGGAAGTTCTCACCGGTGAAGGCGTCGGAGGAGGTCACCACGTTCCAGGCCGCCCGGCCACCGCTGAGGTGGTCCAGGGTGGCGAGTCTGCGGGCCAGTTCGAACGGTTCGTTGAAGGTCGCGTTGACCGTGGCGGCGAGCCCGAGGTGTTCGGTCACGCCCGCGAGGGCGCCGAGGACGGTGAGCGACTCGGGCCGTCCCACCACGTCCAGGTCGTGGACGCGGCCCTTGTGCTCGCGCAGCCTGAGGCCCTCGGCGAGGAAGAAGAAGTCGAACAGGCCGCGTTCCGCGGTACGGGCGAGGTGCTCGAAGGACGGGAACGCGATCTGTGACCGGGAACGCGGATCGGCCCACACGGTGGTGTTGTTGACGCCCGGGAAGTGCGCCGCGAGATGGATCGCTCTCCGGCTCATGCCGCTCCCCGTGGCACGGCGTACCGGTTGGCGGGTCTGGCCAGGCCCAGGTGCTCCCTGAGCGTGCTGCCCGGGTAGAAGGTGCGGAACAGGCCGCGGTGCTGGAGCAGCGCCACCGTGCCGTTGACGAGCCGTTCCAGGTCACGGCGTGGTTCGGCGGGCGTGAGGTGGAAGCCGTCGACGACGCCCTCGGTGTGCCAGGCGGCGATCAGCTCGGCGAGGTCCACCGGGCCGCCCCGGTACAGCGGGCCCTGCGCGGTCTGCCGGGGGCCGCCCCCACCGTGGCCGGGCTCGGCCGCGTGCTCGCCGCCGCCGAGGTCGACCAGGAGGCTCGCGAGGACCCGCAGGGTGTCGGGGTCACGCCCGAAGCCGGCCGCCTCGGCCCGCAGTTGGTCGCGTACGGCGGCCGCCTGCCGGGCGCTCGTGGCGCGCACGAAAGCCACGTCGGCGTACCGGGCGGCGGTGCCCCGGGCTGGTCCCTCGGTGGCGTCGACCACGCGTACGGGGTGGCCCTGCGGCGGGCGCGGCACGATCGAGGGGCCCTTCACCGAGAAGGCGGTGCCCTCGAAGTCGACGTGGTGGAGCTTGTCCCGGTCGACGAAGCGGCCGGTGGCCACGTCCCGTATCTCGGCGTCGTCCTCCCAGCTGTCCCACAACCTGGCGGCCACGTCGGCGACTTCGCCGGCCTCCCGCCACAGTTCCTCGGCGGGCGCCGCGTGCCGGCGGCCGAAGAGGCGCGCCTCGCCCTCGGTCCTCGACACGTCGATGCGCCAGCCGGCCCGGCCGCGGCTCGCCCAGTCGAGGGTGGCGACGGCGGCCTGGACGTGGAAGGGCTCGGTGTGCGTGGTGGTGACGGTGGGCACCAGGCCGACGCGGCCGGTGGCGGGCGCGACCCGGGCGAGGACGGCCACCGCGTCCGGCCCGGGACGGGCGAAGGTGTCGCCGAGCGTCACGAAGTCGAGCCCGCCGCGCTCGGCGAGCCGCGCCAGCTCGACATGGGGGCCCGCGTCGTACACGCCCTCCCGGTCGATGGCGGCGGCCAGGTGCAGCAGCCCCCGGCCGTGCGATGGGGTCATATGGGGGAATCCTTCCTTGTGCCGGTGGATCGGCGGGTTCACAGGGCTCGGCGGGTGCGCTGGTGCCCGGTCATGCGGCCGCGCTGGAGGTGAGCGCGGCCAGGAAACGCAGCACGGCCCGTGCCGTCGCGTCGTTCTGCCGGAACGCGGGCCCGCCGGTGCGCGGCCGGGTGAACGCGCCGGCGGTCCGCCCCTCGGTGAACGGCCCGAGCGCGAACCGCCGGGGATGCGGCCGCCCGGCGCCGTCGAGGACGCGTCCGTCGCGGGGATCCACCCGCAGCAGCCCGTCCGGTGTCTCGGCCGCCCCGTCGGCCTGCAGTTCCCGCAGCAGCGGGTCGCGGGCGCGGCCGACCGTGGGCTCGGGCAGGCGCGCCTCGACCAGCGCCCGCGCCTCGACGGAGGCGCCCGGCACGGTGGCACCGGTCGCCCGGAACACGCCGTCCGCCGCGGTGACGGTCATCTCGGCGCCGAGGAACCTCAGCACGCCGGCCCGGGACAGTGCGAGCATCTGCCGCAGCCTGGGCCCGGGCGGCCCGGAGGCCAGGTAGCTGAAGAACCCGTGCCACCAGGGCCCGATGTCACCGAGCCGGAACAACTGCCCGTAGACGGACAGCAGTCCGAGGAAGACCGCAAGATCGGGGCTGTGCTCCGGGTCGTGCCGCCTGCTCAGGTCGTGCTCGACATACGAGCGCAGCCCGTCCTGGAGTTCCTCGAACGACCCGTACCGCACGCCGTCCAGGGGATGGTCGAGTGCGGCGAGGTCCAGCCGGTCCGTCGGGTCGGGCACGGCGGAGGCCACGAGCGCCTGGATCTCGGCGCCGTCGCCCGCCGCGTACTTCTCCTCGAAGTCGGCCCAGGCCATCGCGGTCCGCTCCGGATGCACGCCGAACAGCCGGTGGTAGTGGGCGAACCCCAGCTCCTTCTCGACCAGCGGCCACACGTCCCGCCGGAAGTCGAAGCCGCCCGGCCGGGCGAGCAGCTCGTCCACCTCGCCGGGCCCGAAGAACCGTGGCAGCGGCGGCCGTTCCCCGCTCCAGTCGTAGCCGATCTTCGAGTGGTACGGCACTCCGCGGCGCGAACCGACGTAGAGCACCGGCTCCTGCCCGGAGGGGAGGTAGGTGTCGCCCTCGTAGCGTCCGCCGCGCCCCTCGGTCAGCAGCACCATCAGGTCGACGAAGGCGAGCCCGAAGCCGCGGACCAGGACGGGGTCGCCGGCCTTCAGGCGGGACAGGTCGCTGTCGGCGGTGAAGTCGGGCGGCAGGTGGACGAGGTCGTGGGCGCGCGCGTACTCGGCCAACTCGCTCTGCTGCTCGTCCAGTTCGGCGTCGAGGTGGCCGAGGGCCAGCACCACGAGGTCGGCGAGGAGCGGCCGTGCCCTGCCCTCCAGCCACACCTGCTGGCGGCCCTCACGCGGGCCGGCGACCCGCAGGGCGCGCCGGGGGTGGTGGTGCACGGTGACGCCGGGGGGCAGCTCGGCGACGGCCCGCTCGTGCACCCAGCGCAGGTAGGAGCCCTGCAACTGGCGGTCCGCGAAGGTCCGGGCGTCGATGCCGGCCCACTCGTGCAGCGTGGGGCCCTCCCGCACCGGGCCCTCCATGACCACCGTCTCGTCGGTGAACATGGTGACGTCCTCGGCGTGCGAGTTCATCCACAGCAGCGGCGACTGCGCGGCGCGCCAGATGCGTCCGGCGCCCGGCTGGTGCGGGTCGACGAGATGGATGTCGAGGCCCGAACCGCCGTACAGCTCGGGGGCGTTGGCGGCGATCCGCTGGATGAGACCGGTCCCCCGCGGACCGGCCCCGACGATCACCAGGGAGTGCCTCATCGGACGCGCTCCGGTATGTCCGGTGCGGCGGAGGCGGGGTCAGGGAAGGGTGATGGCATGCGAAGGCTCCGTGATGCTGGGTCGAACACGGGTGGTGCCTTCACACGGCGCCGCGCGGCGCGCTACGGCCGAGCCCCTCAGCAGGGCCGTCCGTCGACTCTACGGGTGCTTTTCCCCTCACTGTCAAGGCTGTCCACCATGTGAGCGGCGCGTCTCAGGACAGTTGACGGGAAACCGGATGCCTGTTCCACTTGGCTCATGCATCCGCAGCAGTGGCTGGTCAAGCGCTCCCACATCGACTTCGGTCGAGTGTGGTCCTGTTCCTGTTGAGCTGACCCACTGCGCGCCCACTCGTCGGTCATCTGGCGCCTGACGTGTTCCTCCCTCGTCGCCTTCACACGCGCACCCCTCCCCTCGCGCATCTGCTCGTCCGGCTAACGCACCATGGCGGCCCGCCTCCTGGGCGCGGCCCGGACCCCGATGACCCGGTCCATCAGGGCCCCCAGCACGTCCCGCACCGACGCCCGCTGCCGGGCGTCGCACTCCAGCACGGGCACGTCGGCCCCCAGGCCGAGCGCCTCCCTGACCTCCTCCAGCTCGAACCGCTCCGCGCCGTCGAAGCGGTTCACGGCCAGCACGAACGGCGCCCCCTGCGACTCGAAGTAGTCCACGGCCGGAAAGCACTCCTCGATCCGCCGGGTGTCCGCGAGCACGACCGTGCCGAGCGCCCCCTCCACCAGGTCGTCCCACAGGAACGAGAACCGGTCCTGCCCGGGCGTCCCGAACAGGTACAGGGCGATCGTCGGATCGAGGGTGATCCGCCCGAAGTCGAGGGCGACCGTCGTCGTGGTCTTCGACTCCACACCGTCCAGCGAGTCGACGCCCACGGAGACCTGCGTGATGGCGGCCTCCGTGTCCAACGGCTCGATCTCCGAGATCGCCCCGATGAAGGTGGTCTTGCCGACCCCGAGTCCTCCGCTCACCACGATCTTCACGGCGAGCGGCACGATCCTGTCAGAGCGCCCGGACATGGTCCCTGATCCTTTCGAGCGTCTGGAGCGGCAGCTCCGCGGGTTGCCGGCAGGTCAGCTGACCCGCCACGACGAGGTCGGAGACGAGCACCTTGGCCACGCCGAGAGGCACGCCGACCCGCGACGCCACCTCCGCGAGCGTCGTCGGCCGCTCGCACACCGCGACGATGTGCCGCCGTTCGAACGTCAGCGTCTCGTCGGGTACGCCGACGGCCACGACCAGCGTCTCCAGCCGCAGATCCGCCTGGAGCGGCTCGGCCCGGCCGCCGGTCATGATGAACGGCCGGACGAACGTCACGTCCTCTACCGGTTCTACGTCCCTGGGCTGTTCGCCGTTCACCGGGGCAACGCCTGCCGCAGGTCGGCGATGAGCGTCGGGGTGAGCAGATCACCCGCCCGCTCCGCGAGCACCGCCATCTCGTAGCCGACGAGGCCCAGTTCACCGCCGCTGTCGGCGAGGACGCCGAGACAGCTGCCGTCCCGGATCGCCGAGACGAGCAGGAAACCCCGCCCCATCTCGATCATGATGAGCTTGACCCCGTCGAAGCCGTACCGCTTGGACGCGCTGCGCGCCAGGCTGCTCAGGCCCGACACGATCGCCGCGAGATGGTCGGCCTCGGTCCGTCCGAGCCCGTCGGACACGGCGATCAGCAGTCCGTCCGAGGAGACGGCGACCGCGTCCCGTACGCCGTCGGTGCTCCGGACGAAGTTGGCCAGCAGCCAGTTGAAGGTCTGCGAGTCGTTGTGGGCGTCGATCGTGGTCACTTGGCGCCACCTTCGCTCTCGTCGCAGCCGTCGCCCGTCTCCTTGGACTCGGCCTTCTCCTTCGCCTTCGCTTTCTCCTTGGCCTTCTCGACGCTGATCGCGCCCCGCATATGGGCGCTGCGCAGGGTGGAGAGCATCCCGGAGATCTGCTCGGGGCTGCGGTCGGGCGTCGGCTCGGTGGGCGCCGTACGCCCCGGCCGGTCCGCCTCGCTGACGGCGTCGGAGATCGCGCTGCGCTGCGGCCGTTTCACGAGCCCGTTGCGGGTACGGGCGGCGGAGGTGGCGCTCCGCGGACCGGCGCTCCGGCCCTCGTCCCTGTTCTCGGTCCTGTTCGCGTTCGTGTTCTCGCTCAAGCTCGTTTTCGCTTCCGCCGCCACGGTGACCAGCTCGTGGGCGGCCACCTCGGTCCTCTCCTTGCGCGGTGCGGGCACCACCGGCTCACCCGCCGGCTTCTGCTGCGGGGCCTCCGTCAGCAGCGGGGTCGGGATCAGCACCCGGGCGACCACACCGGCCGCCGGGGCCTCCCCGAGCCGGACCTCGATGCCGCACTTGCGGGCGAGCGCGCCGACCACGAAGTGGCCGAGGAACCGGGTGGGTTCGGCCATGAAGCCGGCCGTGCCGGACAGCCGTACGTTGGCCTCGGCGAGCGACTGCGGGGCCATGCCGAACCCGTGGTCGACGATCGCGACCAGGTAACCGGCGCTGGTGCGGCGCCCCTCGACCTCCACGTCGGAGTCCGGCGGCGAGAAGTTCAGCGCGTTCTCGACCAGCTCGGCGAGCAGGTGGGCGACCTCGGCGACGACGGACCCGGCGAGGTGCGCGGGCTCGATCCGCCGCAGGGTGACCCGGCGGTACTCCTCGACCTCGGAGAGCGCGGCGCGCAGCACGTCGGTGAGGGCGAGCGGGGTGGCCCAGGGGCGGGGGCTGGACTCGCCGGCGAGCACGAGCAGGCTCTCGGCGTTGCGGCGCATACGGGTGGCCAAGTGGTCCAGTTCGAAGAGGTTGGCCAGCGTGGCCGGGTCGGCGTCCTCGTGCTCCAGCCGGTTGATGAAGCTGATCTGGCGGCGCACCAGGTTCTGGTTGCGGCGGCCCAGGCTGACCAGCGAGTCGGTGGCGTTGCGGCGCAGCACCGCCTGCTCGGTGGCGAGGTCGAAGGCGGCGCGCTGCACCCGGTCGAACGCCTCGGCCACCTCCCTGACTTCGGCGCCCGCCTTGCCGGGGAGGGTGAGCGGGGCGGGCGGTTCGGGGCTCTGCCCGGAACCGGCCTCCTGGACGGCGGCGACGGCGCGCGGCAGCCGTTCCTCGGCCATCTCCCGTGCCTGGTGGGCGAGTTCGGCGAGGGGCGCGGAGACCGATCGTACGCAGTCGAGGGCGAGGGCGCCGAGCGCGGCGACCGTGCCGAGGGCGAGCAGTGCGAACAGCAGCAGGTCGCGCTGGGCGGCGCTCTCCAGCTCGGCCGCGCGGTTCTCGACGTCGGTGCCGAGCGAGACCTGCACCTGACGCAGTCCGTTGATGGTCGCGGTCGTCGCCTCCCACCAGGCCAACGGCGGAACGGCGCTCGCGCTCAGCCCGCCGCCGCCGTGCACGGCGGTGGACTCGTAGGCGAGCATGCGTTCGGCGTCCGGGGTGGTCAGGGCGTCGTTCAGGCTCCGTTCCTGGGCCGAGGTCGCCGAGCGCGGAAAGGCGGCGAGGGCGGCGAGCCGGCCGGCCCGGATCTGCATGAAGCGGCTGTAGTCGTCCGCGCGGAACTTCCCGGCGCGCACGGAGCCGAGCACGATGGCGCGCTCCTCGCCGGTGAACTCCTTGGCGTTGCCCAGGGTCTGGAGTGACTGGTAGTCGTCGCGCAGGGTGGCGTCGTGGACCTCCTCGAGGCCGAGGTCGAGCTGGTCGAGGACGGTGATGGTGGTGGTGAAGTAGTCGAAGGTGTCCTTCACCACGCCGGTGTGGTCGTCGGCGTGGCCGCGGATGCCGGCCAGGCCGTCGAGCCGGCCGAGCGACTCGCGCACGGAACCGGCGGCGCTGTCGCCGCGGCCCTTCAGCGCCCGGTCGAGTTCGGCGCGTGCGGTGTCGGTGGCCTTGCGCTGGGCCGGCAGCTTGGCCTTGAACTGCCAGACGCCGCCCACGTATCCGGTGGTGAGCCCGCGCTCCTTCTGCAGCTCGTGGACGAGGCCCTGGAGGATGATCTCCAGGCGTGCGTTGCCCTCGGTCGCGGACGCGTTGCGGTAGGCGGAGATCTGCTCGGCGGCGGCGAGTCCGAGCAGCGCCAGCAGGACCGCGAGGGCGAGGGCGAGGATCCTCAGCAGTCTGGTGCGGATGGTGGTGGTCGCTTTTGCTGTGTCGTCCACAGAAGTGCCTTATTCGAGGGGCGGATCGGGACAGGGGGCGGAAGAGGTTCTGCCCCCGCCAACGACCCTCACGGGGCACCGGTCACCGGATCATGTTCTTGTTTTACGTTGCGGAAACAGGATCTTCGTCAACCGCCTGGTGGCCGCCGCCGTGTGCGCATCCCGTATACGACACCCTCAGTAACGGGTTCAACAGCCGCAGTCGCAGCCGCAGTCACAGCAGTCGCACCCGTCGCAGTCCCCGCAGCACTGGCAGCAGTCGGCGCAGTCCCCGCAGTCGGAGCAGCTCGCGTCGCGGCACAGCCCGTCCTTGCGCTCACGGGTCCACGGGTCGTCGTACTCGCCGCAGCACAACTGGCAGGTGCAGGCCAGCCCCGCCCACACCGCGCACCCCGCCAGCAGTCCGCGCCCGTCGCGCCGGGGCGGCTTCGGCGGCTGCGGCGGTCCGCCCGGAAAGCCGGGCGGCGCGTACGGCCCCGCGAGCGAGGGCGCCGAGCGGTGCGCGCAGGACGCCGTACCGAAGGCGCGGTCGACGGAGGCGCGCAGTTCGTGCACGAGCAGCCGGTGCGCGAGCTTCGCGTCCGCGAACTCGACCTCGCCGAGCGCGAGCCGGATCCCGTGCAGGGCGTCGTCGGCGAGCCGTCGCGCCTCGGCGAGCGGGGTCGCGGTCGCGGTGAGCGGGTTCCAGGCACCCGACGCCGCGTCAGCTTCCCTGTCCTCCACGGCGTCCAGCAGATGCGCGAGCCGCCCGAACAGCCGCCCCGCCTCCGCCAGCGGCTCGGCGTTGCGGGGCCTGCCTGCGAGAACGGCCGTGTGGGCGAAGGCGGCCGCGGTCGCCGTCTCGGTCGGCTCGGTGACCGTGAGCAGCGATGTGCCCCGCCCGGCGAGCGCCTCGATGCCGAGTTGCCGGTCCACGGCGTCCACCAGCACGGCCGTGTCGAAGCCGACGTCGGATCCCGTACGGGCACCCGCCGCGCCCCAGCGCGCGGCGACCCGGCGAGCCGCGAGGGCCACCGGCCTTCGCGCCAGCAACCCGTCGCCGTCGGCGACATGGTCGCGCATCCTGGCCGAGGCGAGCACCAGCGAGACGGCGGCCGCGAGCCGGGCGCCCTCGCCCCGGGCGACGGAGGCGGTGCGCATCCCGCGCAGGGGACACGGGCCCGCCGTACGCCGCCAGGCGCCCGCGGTTTCGGCCTGAGCCTCCGTCAGAACGGATATGAGCAGCCCGTCGTAGTTGGTGACGACGCGTGCGAGCTGTCCATGGTCCCCGCGCAGGGTGAGGCACAGCCCGCACAAGTGCGCCATCCACTGGGACTTCAGGCTCTCACCGAGCCGATGGGTGCAGGGTCTGACGATTCCGAACATGGCGATCCCCCGTGACGCGTGCGACTTCCGTGGCCGTTGACACGGCGCTGAGCTGCCGCATCGTACCGACCGCCGCGTTCACCCGGACGCACCGTTCATCACCCGTACGCCGCGAAGAATCATATTTCACTCACAGTCAGCAGCCGCATACATCAAGACCCTTGGGGCACCCGGGCTCTCGACGTATTCGCTGTGCACCAGTACCGTCACAAACCCCCCGCGCGGCGTCTATCCACTTGGCGCGACGTCCGCATCATGGATGACCATAGGTGCGGAAAGCAGAAAAGACCGCTGTGAGAGGAGGCGTCCATGGGATCGGTACGCAAAGCGAGTGCCTGGCTCGGCCTCGTCGACGACAACGACGACGAGCGTTACTACGACGACGACTACTCCGAAGGGACCGAGCAGCCCGGGGATGCCTGGGTCACCGACCCGCGGGTCAAGGTGGCCTCGGAAGTCGCCGAGGAGAAGGGCCGCCGCATCGGCACGGTGACCCCCGACAGCTTCCGGGACGCGCGCGCCATCGGCGAGCTGTTCCGGGAGGGCGTCCCGGTCATCGTGAACCTCACGGCCATGGAGGCCGCCGACGCCAAGCGCGTCGTCGACTTCGCGGCCGGGCTGACCTTCGGCCTGCGCGGCACCATCGAGCGGGTCGCCACCCGCGTCTTCCTGCTGACGCCGGCGAACACCGAGATCGTCAGCAGTGAGCCGGCCGCGCGCCGCGAGGACGGTTTCTACAACCAGAGCTGAGGCAGGGCCGCTCACCGGCCCTGCCCCGCGCGGGGTTCACCGGAAGGCGTCGAGCCCGGTGAGCGCCTTGCCCAGCACCAGCTGGTGCATCTCGACGGTGCCCTCGTACGTCAGCACCGACTCGAGGTTGGTCGCGTGCCGCATCACGGGGTATTCGAGGGAGATCCCGTTGGCACCGAGGATCGTCCGCGCGGTACGGCAGAGTTCGATGGCCTCCCGCACGTTGTTGAGCTTGCCGAAGCTGACCTGCTCGGGACGCAGGCGGCCGGCGTCCATGCGGCGCCCCAGGTGGTGGGCGAGCAGGATCCCCTTGTGCAGTTCGACCGCCATGTCGGCGAGTTTGGCCTGGGTGAGCTGGAAGCCCCCGATGGGCCGTCCGAACTGCTCCCGCGTTCTCGCGTAGTCGACGGCGGCCTCGAAGCAGGACCGGGCCGCGCCCATCGCGCCCCACACGATCCCGTAGCGGGCGTGCGAGAGACAGCTCAGCGGCCCCTTGAGCCCGACGACCTCCGGCAGCACGGCATCGGCGGGCAGCCGTACGTCGTCGAACACCAGCTCGCTCGTCACGCTGGCCCGCAGCGACCACTTGTGCTTGATCTCGGGCGCGGAGAAGCCGGCGGTGTCGGTGGGGACGACGAACCCGCGGATCCCGTCCTCGGTCTGCGCCCACACCACGGCGACCCCGGCGACGGACCCGTTGGTGATCCACATCTTCCGCCCGTTCAGCACCCAGTCGCCGCCGTCGCGCTTGGCGTGGGTGCGCATCGAGGCGGGGTCGGACCCGTGATCGGGTTCGGTGAGCCCGAAGCACCCGATGACCTCACCGGCGGCCATGCGCGGCAGCCACGTCTGCTTCTGCTCCTCGCTGCCGAACCGGTGGACGGCGTACATGGCGAGGGAGCCCTGCACGGAGACCAGGGACCGGATCCCCGAGTCGGCGGCCTCCAGCTCCAGACAGGCGAGCCCGTACTGCACCGCGCTGGCCCCCGCGCACCCGTACCCGCTGAGCGACATCCCGAGGGCCCCGATCCCCCCGAGTTCCCCGGCCAGCTCGCGGATGACCGGCAGCTCGCCGCTCTCGTACCAGCCGGCGACATGGGGCAGCACCCGGTCCGCGGCCCAGGCCCGCACGGTGTCCCGCACGGCCAGGTCCTCCGGTTCCAGCAGGTCGTCGATGCCGAGGGGATCGGCGGGATCGAACGGGGGCAACTTCGAGGACGCGGACATCAGGACACCCTCCGGCACACGAAAAACTAGCATCGCTAGTTACGACTCTGGGGCCGACGTTACGACCGCAGTGTCCCGCACGTCCAGTGAACGGCCTACGCGGAGACGCGGGACTGCGTGACCTCGCGGGGCGCGGGCAGCTCCAGCGGCGGTGCGGCCTCCCCGCACTGCATGATGCGGGGCAGCCTGAGCGCCATGACCGCGCCCAGCAGCAACAACGCCGCGCTCACCAGCAAGGTCACATGCAGCCCGTGCACGAAGGAGTCCCGGGCCGCCCGTCGCAGGGCCGTGCCGACCGGGCCGCCGAGCCGCCCGGCGATGTCGTAGGCCTCACCCAGCGAGTGCGCCGCCGCCGCGGAGGCCGAGGACGGGACCCCGGGGACGGACGACAGTCCGGGCGCGTACGCGGCGTTCATCACAGTGCCGAGCAGGGCGATCCCCATGCCCGCGCCCAACTGGTAGGAGGTCTCGCCGATCGCCGCCGCACCACCGGCCTGCGCCGGCGGCGCCTCGCTCAGCATCGACTCGTACGCGCCGAACAGCGTCGTCTCCAGGCCGAAGCCCAGCAGGACGAAGGCGAACAGGAGCAGGGCGGGATTGTCCGTCCCGCCCATCAGCGTCAGCACCAGCACGGACACGGCGGTGACGCAGAACCCGAGGCTGACCATCCGGCGCGGGCCGAACCGGCGGAGCATCCGTGCCCCCGTCAGGCCCGCCGCCATCGCCGCGAACGTCAGCGGCAGCAGCCGCAGCCCGGTCTGCAGCGGCGACAGTCCGAGCACCAGCTGCAGGTACTGCGCCGCGATCAGCTCGAGGCCCACGAGCGCGAGCATCGCGAGCACGATGCAGCCCACCGAGGTGCTGAACGCCGGGCGGGCGAACATGCCGAGATCCACCAGCGGATGAGCCCGTCGCCGTTGCCGCCGTACGAACAGGACCAGCAGCACCGCGCCGACCAGCAGGGGCGCCACGGTGAACACGCTGCCGACCGGCTCCCCGCCACCGAGCCGCTTCACGCCGAACACGACGCCGAACAGCCCGCCGGCCGCCATCAGCGCACCGGCCACGTCCCAGGGGCCTTCGCCATTGCCCCGCGACTCGGGCAGCAGCGCCCGGCCCACCGGCAGGCTGACCAGCATCAGCGGGATGTTGACGAGGAAGACCGAGCCCCACCAGAAGTGCTCCAGCAGGAAGCCGCCGAGGAGCGGTCCGACCGCCGCGCCCACCGCCGCGACCGCGCTCCACACACCGATGGCCAGCGCCCGCTCGCGTCGGTCCGGGAAGACCTGGCGCAGGATCGACAGCGTGGCCGGCATGATCATCGCGCCGCCGACGCCGAGCAGCGCCCGCGCGAGGATCAGGACCTGCGGGTCGCGGGCGAGGGCGGCGAGACCGGAGGCGATGCCGAAGAGGCCGTAGCCGAGGAGCAGGATCCGTCTGCGTCCGACGCGGTCGCCGAGCGTGCCGAAGAGGATCAGCAGCGAGGCGCAGACGAGGGGGTAGACGTCGACGATCCAGAGCAGTTGTATCGCGCCGGGCTTGAGGTCCTCTGTGACCGCGGGGACCGCGACGTGCAGCACGGTCGCGTCGACCGCGACCAGCAGCAGGCTCACACAGAGGACGACGAGGACGACCCAGCGGTTGGCACCGGCCCCGGCCGCCCGACGGCGCAACGCTGCGGCAGCCGTGGTCGTCCCGGACATGTACGTACCTCCCAGATGTACCTCGCGATTCGGCGGGCACACGGGGTGGGGACTCCCCGTGATCTCGACCGGAGAGGAGCGGCTGTCTCCGGCCCGCGCAACGAAGGCGAGTGACACGTCAGCGTACGCGAGTCCGCGCTGCGGTCACGTGGCGGACCTCTCACACTCGTGCGGAACTCGTGTGGCGTGCGCCACTCCCCCTCACCGTGGAGCACGTGCCGTCCGGCCGAGCGGTTCCGCGGGCCGTCGATAATCGAGCCCGTGACCGAACTCGCGACGCGCGCCGCGCCCACCGCCGGCCCGGCCCTGCGCCGCGCGGCTTTGGCCCTCGCCGGGTACGTGGGCGTGCGTGCCCTGGGCCTGCTCGTGCTGGCCGTCTGGAGCGCCGCGCGCGGCAAGAGCGCGTACACCCTGCTGACGGCCCGCTGGGACGCGCTGTGGTACACGAGGGTCGCCGAGCTCGGTTACGGCTACCAGGTGCGGCTGCCGAACGGCGACGTGCACTCCAACCTGGCCTTCTTCCCGCTGCTGCCCTGGCTGGAGCGGCTGCTGCACGCGCTCGCACCGCTGTCCTACGCGGACGCCGGTTTCGTCGTCAGCCTGCTCGCCTCGCTCGCGGCGGCCTGGGGGATCTTCGCGGTCGCGGAGCTGGTGTACGGGCGGCGGGCGGGCGCGTGCGCCGTCGTGCTGTGGGCCGTGCTGCCCGTCGGGATCGTGCAGTCGATGGCGTACAGCGAGTCGCTGTTCACGGCGCTCGCCGCCTGGGCGCTCTACGCGGTGCTGACCGGCCGCTGGCTCACGGCGGGCGCGCTGGCCGCGCTGGCGGGACTGACCCGGCCGGTCGGTCTCGCGGTGGTCGCCGCCGTGTGGACCGCCGGCGTTGCCTCTTTCGTGCGGGACCGAAGCGCGACGGGCGCGGACGGCGCCCGCGTGGGCCCGCACGCCCCCGGGCCGCCCGGGGACGGCCCTGTGAGGCGCGCAACGGCAACCGAGGGCGCCCCGGGTCCGCCGCCCGCCCCGGAAGCCGTACGACGCGCCCTGGCGCTCCTGCTCGCCCCGCTCGGCGCGGCCGGCTACGTCCTGTGGGTCGGCCACCGCACCGGCCGCGGCCCGCTGGGCTACCTGGACGTCCAGGCCGGCTGGCGCAACGGCTTCGACGGCGGCGCCGCCTTCGCCCGTTTCGTCGCCGGCAGGTTCTCGTCGATTCCGGGGGCTTTCGCGGGCGCCGGCATCGTCGTCGGCGTGGGAGCGGTGATCTGGCTGTACGTCGTCTGCGTACGGCAGCGCCAGCCGCTCCCCTTGCTGGTGTACGCGGGTGTGGTCACCGCGCTCGCCCTGTGCGCCTCGAGCTACTTCGGCTCGAAACCGCGCCTGTTGCTGCCCGCCTTCCCGCTGCTGCTGCCGCTGGCCGTGGCCCTGTCCCGGCTGCGAACGTCCAGGTCGGCACTGATGGCGGGCTGCCTCGCGGTGGCGTCGGCCGTGTACGGGGCGTTCTGGCTGAACGGCTCCGGTCCCCCGTGATCCGTCCACCGGACGCGGTGAGCGCGCGCGGAATTCGGCACCAGCATTCGGTGAACGAATTCATAAGCGGGGGACAACTGATTCGCTCATGATCAATGCAAATGCGGGGAAGAGACGTCCGGCATTGCGGATCCCCCGGAAATAGGCCTCTCGTTGAGAGGAATCCCACATCACATCGTCATCACAAAGCCGCTGACGCGACGGGGAACTTACCTCACGGGCTGTAACGTCGATTGGGTGCGTACCGAACGAAACCTCACCCGTCTGGACCGGGTGTTCGCCAGACTCGACCGTGAGCCGGAACGACCGGCGAACATCGACGTGCCGAAGATGAGCCGGCACCGGGTCGCGCTGCTGACCGGCACCCTGGCGTTCTACCTGGCGATCGTGTGGGCCGTCGTGACCACCTCCTGGCTCGTCCGCCTGGACTGGCAGGTCATGTTCTTCCGGCCGTACCAGCAGTGGCACGGGATCCACTGGTTCGTCGACTACTACGTGGTCCTCGGCCAGCGCGGCCCGACCGCGGTGATGGTCGCGGCCTGGCTGGGCTGGCGCTCCTGGCGGCAGCACACCCTGCGCCCGCTGCTGACGCTGGGCACCGCGCTGCTGCTGCTGAACATCTCCGTCGGCGCCGCGAAGCTCGGCATGGGCCGCCTGGGACCGCACTACGCGACCACGATCGGCTCGAACGAGATGGGCATGGGCGGGGATATATTTCCCAGCGGCCACACCGCCAACGCCGTCGTGACCTGGGGAATCCTGGCCTACCTCGCCTCCACGCCGCGAGCCCGCCGCTGGCTGTCGGCGATTTCCGCGGTGACCGCGCTGGGCGTCGGGATGGCCACCGTCTACCTCGGTACGCACTGGCTGAGCGACGTCCTGCTCGGGTGGGCCGCCGGCCTGCTGGTCCTGCTGGCCCTGCCGTGGTGCGAACCGCTGATCGCCCGTGCCGAGGTCGCGCTCTTCGACCTGCGCGACCGCCGGCGGGCCCGCAAGGGCGCCACGGCGCCCGCACCCGCGCCCGCACCGGCGGGGACGCCGGTGCTGCTCAAGCCGCGTACGGCCGCACAGGAGGAGAAGCGCGAACCCGCGGCCCGCTCTCCCCGGGCGCCCGTCTACCTCGCGCCCGGCCCGCACACGGCCCGGTCCGAGCGCACGCCGGTCACCCCGGTCGGCAGCCGCCGCCCGCCGCACCCCGATCGCGTCTCACGCGGCACACCCGCCTCGGCCCGCCCCCTGACGGGCGGCTGACCGGCGGCACAACAGCGGGGTCCGGTACGCACGACCACGCCCCGCACGACGAAGGCCCCGGCTCCCGCTCGCGGGAAACCGGGGCCTTCGTGCCGTGTCAGCCCTTCCAGGACCGCACCACCAGACCGTCCTTCACCTCGAAGTTCAGCCGGCCCGTGCGGTACTCCATCGTGATGATCGCCCCCGGCGGCAGCGACCGCACGGTGGACCATCCGCGCTCCCGCGCGAGCCGCTCGGCGCCGGCCTGGTCGAGGCCGACGTACGCGTCCGGACTGTCCTGGGGCTCCGCCTGCGGAGTGGGAATCGGTGCCATGCAGCCACGCTAGGCCCTGCCCCGCGGCCGGGGAAGTCCGGGACGCCGCAGGGGTCACAACGGCCCCTCCGGTCACACTTCTGTCACAGGATCACGACACGCGTTTCGTCCGTACTCCGTCACACGTACGAGCGGTTCCGTACGCCTTCCGCAGGCAATCGAACGGAATTCCCGCGTGTCGCGACGGCCTGTCGAATACCCGGGCGGAAAGTGCCGTGAGAACTGCCCCCGGTCGCCGCCGGATTCGATTCCGAGCCGATTCCAGGCGCCCGTCGCGGGAGCTGACTCCGCATAGGTAATACACGGATCCGGCACAAAACCCCCGCACGCCCCCTGTCGGAGCCCACCGCGACGTCGCATCATGGCGTGAGCTCGCGAGCGGGCGCACGCGGGCTGCAGCGGACCCGGTGCGCGACGAGCGAAGGGGCGAGCGAACGATGGGGACCCACACCGCGCAGGCGACGGTGCGACCCGTACGGCGCACCACGCACGGCCGGGTGGTCGTCGACTGGCTGACCACCACCGACCACAAGAAGATCGGGCACCTCTACCTGATCACCTCGTTCCTGTTCTTCCTGGTCGGCGGGGTGATGGCCCTGCTCATGCGGGCCGAGCTCGCCCGGCCGGGACTGCAGTTCCTGAGCAACCAGCAGTACAACCAGCTGTTCACCATGCACGGCACGATCATGCTGCTGCTGTTCGCGACGCCGTCCTTCGCGGGCTTCGCCAACGAGCTCATGCCCCTGCAGATCGGCTCCCCGGACGTGGCGTTCCCGCGGCTGAACATGTTCTCGTACTGGCTGTTCCTCTTCGGCGGGCTGATCGTCCTCGGCTCGCTGCTCACGCCCGACGGTGCCGCCGCCTTCGGCTGGTTCGCCTACTCCCCGCTCAACGACTCCGCGCACTCGCCCGGCGTCGGCCCCGACATGTGGATCATGGGGCTGGCGCTGGCCGGCTTCGGCACCATCCTCGGCGCGGTCAACTTCATCACCACGATCATCGGGATGCGCGCCCCCGGCATGACGATGTTCCGGATGCCGATCTTCACCTGGAACACCCTGTTCACGTCGATCCTGATCCTGCTGGCGTTCCCGGTGCTGGCGGCGGCGCTGTTGGTGCTGGAGGCGGACCGGCGGTTCGGCGCCCAGGTCTTCGAGGCGGCCAACGGCGGGGCGCTGCTGTGGCAGCACCTGTTCTGGTTCTTCGGGCATCCCGAGGTGTACATCATCGCGCTGCCGTTCTTCGGCATCATCACGGAGATCATCCCGGTCTTCGCCCGCAAGCCGATCTTCGGCTATCTGACGCTGGTGGGCGCGACGATGGCGATCACCGGTCTGTCGGTCGTGGTGTGGGCGCACCACATGTTCGTCACCGGCGCGGTGCTGCTGCCGTACTTCTCGTTCATGAGCTTCCTGATCGCCGTGCCCACCGGGGTGAAGTTCTTCAACTGGACCGGGACGATGATCAAGGGCTCGCTGTCCTTCGAGACGCCGATGCTGTGGGCGGCCGGCTTCCTGGTGACGTTCCTTTTCGGCGGGCTGACCGGGGTGATCCTGGCCTCGCCGCCACTGGACTTCCACGTCTCGGACACCTACTTCGTGGTGGGGCACTTCCACTACGTGGTGTTCGGCACCGTCGTCTTCGCGATCTTCGGCGGCCTCTATTTCTGGTGGCCGAAGTTCACCGGGAAGCTGCTCGACGAGCGGCTCGGGAAGATCCACTTCTGGACGCTGTTCGTCGGCTTCCACACCACGTTCCTGGTGCAGCACTGGCTGGGCGTGGAGGGCATGCCGCGCCGGTACGCCGACTACCTGGCTGCGGACGGCTTCACCGCGCTGAACACGGTGTCGACGATCGGCGCGTTCCTGCTCGGCCTGTCGACGCTGCCGTTCCTCTACAACGTGTGGAAGACCGCGAAGTACGGCGTGCGGGTCGAGACCGACGACCCCTGGGGCTACGGCCGCTCCCTGGAGTGGGCGACCTCCTGCCCGCCTCCCCGGCACAACTTCACGAGGCTGCCGAGGATCCGCTCGGAGTCCCCGGCGTTCGACCTGCACCACCCGGAGTACGCTGCGACGCCTGCGGAGCCTCTCGGAGAAGAGCGCGAGAAAGCCGGTCCCGAGCGGTCCTGATCGCCTCGGTCAGCTCCGCGGGCTCCAGCACCTCGAAGTCGAAGCCCGTCATCATCACGTGGATCACCATCACGTCCAGGCTCGACGCCCCGGTGCGCAGGAGGCAGGCGTGGGGTCCGTCGGCCTCCAGTTGTCCCGCGCTCGGCGAGATCCGCTCGGCGGCCTGCTCGACGGGCACCAGCAGCCGCACCACGGCGTGCGCGGCGTACGCGCGCGTGGAGACGCCCTTCGACACGTAGGCGGCGAGGTCCTGGGCGGGCGGGGTGCGTGGGGCGAAGCGCGGGCCGTGCGGCGGCTTCGGGGTGATGCGGTCGACGCGGAACGTCCGCCAGTCGTCCCGCTCCAGGTCCCAGGCGACCAGGTACCAGCGGCGCTCGCTGCAGACCAGGCGGTGCGGTTCGACGGTGCGGCGGGTGGCGGAGCGGTTGTGGTCGCTGTACTCGAAGCGCAGGAGTTCGGCGTCCCGGCAGAGGTTGGCGAGCTCGGTGAGGACGGCCGGGTCGACGGCGGAGGGCTGGGGACCGCGCAGCATCGGCACGGTGAAGGCGTTCAGGGCGCCGACGCGCCGGCGCAGCCTGCCGGGAAGCACCTGCTCCAGTTTGGCGAGGGCCCGTACGGAGGTCTCGCCGATGCCGTCGATGCCGGTCCCCGCGGCCGTGCGCAGGCCGACGGCCACGGCAACCGCCTCATCGTCGTCCAGCAGCAGCGGCGGCAGTTCGGCGCCCGCGCCCAGCTGGTAGCCGCCCCCGGTGCCGGGACTGGCGTTGACGGGGTAGCCCAGCTCGCGCAGGCGGTCGACGTCCCGGCGCACGGTGCGCGCGGTGACACCGAGCCGTTCGGCGAGGTCGGCGCCCGACCATTCCCGATGGGCCTGGAGGAGAGAGAGCAGACGCAGCAGCCGTGCCGAGGTCTCCAACATGGTGCCGAGTCTGCCAGCAGTCGCGGACAGTGTCTGTCCGCAAGGGTTCCTGGCGTCCGCTCCCCGCGCCGGGTCGCTCTGGCGTCGCGGCCCTAGGGGGTGTAGGGGAGCTGGGGCACGTCGAAACAGGTGTGGTTCATGTCCCCTTGTGAGACCCAGCCCCTGCCGTCCTGCCAGCGGGCCACCGACAGACACGCCGTGCGGGTCCTCGGTGGCTCGGCGAGCCGCTCGAAGGACACGGGCAGCAGCAGCCCGCCGGCGGTGTAGCCGGCGCTGTGGTTCACGAAGGCGTCCACGCACGCGCGCGTGATGCCCGTGGGCGCGCAGGACCTGGCGGCGTCCGTGAACCACATGGCGGCCGCCCAGCCCTCCAGCTGCCACTGCGAGTGCGTGGTCAGGCCCTTCGTGGCGTCCCGGAACGCGCGGACGGCCGCGTTTCCGGTGTCCTCGAAGTTCCGGCTGGAGCCGGTCGCCCACAGCGCGTTGCGGCAGCGCGGCGAGTCCTTGTAGTCGTCGGGGACGGTGGAGGTCCAGTTCTGCACGTTGGTGACCTTGGCGATGACCTTCGCGCCCACCTGGTCCATCGCCTTGCACAGTTCCGCGTTGCCGTGCGTGTCGATCGCGTCGAAGACCAGGTCGGCGCCCTGCTCCTTCAGGTCGGCGGCGGCGGCGCGGAAGTTGGGCAGCGCGAAGTCCAGTTCCTCGCTGACCACCTTGTAGCCCTCCGCCTTCAGGCCCTGCTCGACGAGGCGGGCGTAGGCGGCGGAGGAGGCCTGGTTGTACGACACGACGGCGGCCGTACGGGCGCCCTGCTCCCGTTTGAAGTACCGGTAGACCTCGGTGCCGCCGTACAGCTTGCCGCCCCAGCCGGGGGTGCCGTCGCGGGGGGCGTCGCTGCCGTAGATGCCGTACAGGTGCGGCCAGGTGTCGTAGGCGGCGCCGATGGGCTGGCCGCCGATGTCGGGCACGCCCGCCCGGGAGACGCGGGGGGCGCCTGCGTAGTCCAGGGCGGTGGTGGCGACCAGGGCGACGACCTTGTCTTCGTCGATCAGCTTGCGCACGCACGCGTTGTCGCCGACACCGCTGCCGCCGTCGTCGCACTCGTGCACCTCGACCGGGCGGCCGTCGATGCCCCCGCGCGCGTTGAGACGGTCGAAGTACACCTTGGCGCCGTCTCGCGGGCCGGTGAAGGTGTCGCCGCCGACCGGGCTGGTCGCGCTGGTGACGATGCCGACGGCGAGGGGCGCGCCGCCGCTCGGCACGGGCGCCGAAGTACGGGTGCCGTGCTCGAAGTCGCTCTCCGGCAGCCGGCTCCCGCAGGCCGTGCCCAGGACGAGCAGCAGCGCCGCGGCGACCGCGCCCTCAGCAGCCCGGTGCCGGCGAACTCGACGCATCGCCGCTCAGCTTGACCAGTGCGCACAGCGTGTTGTCGGACACCTTCCAGGTGCCGCCCTGCTGGACCGAGGTCCCGGAGGCGTTCGGCAGCGCGGTGGCGCCCTGCAGGGTCAGCGCGTACGTCACGGTGGCCTGCGTCGGGGAGGTGAACGCGATCTTCTGGACCTGTGCCTGCACCTGGCCGCCGCGTCTGTCACTGCTGAAGGCCTTCAGCACGGGCGCCATCCGGTCGCCGTTCTCCAGGACCTTCTGCTTGTCGGCCAGCGACGTCTTCGGGTCGAAGAACTTCTGCCAGTTCCTGGTGATCTCCTGTTGGGCCGCGGCGGGGTCCGCGGGCGCGGTGGCCGGCGCGCTCGTCGTCGTACTCGCCACGGACGGGGTGGGCGGCGTGCTCTGGCTGCCGCCGCCGCTCTTGTCGCTGCACGCCGCGAGGACCGGGGCGAAGATGAGAACGAGGGCCGCGGCGAGCGCCGTACCCCGTCCCGCAGCCCCTGGGCCGCGCCCCCTCCGTGCGTTCCCCCGCCTGAGGTCGCTCCCGAGAACCATCTGGCTCACCACCGGGTGTCGGTCCGGGCAAGGTGCGCCCGGTGCTTTCAGGGTCAGCTTCCAGAAGGCATAGTGCAAGCCATTGGCTGACATGGACAGACACATGACGTGTGGGAGCCCCAGATGCGGACAGCCAGAGTGCGGAGTGTGCATCCCGTCCTGTGGGCCGGCTGGGCCGCGCTGGCCGCGGGCGCGGTGCTGTGCGTCATCGGCTGGTACGGGATCTCCGGTGAGCGCTTCGCCGAGCGGCAACTGCCCTACCTGGCCTCCTGCTCGATCCCGGGAGCGGCCCTGATCGTCGCCGGGTCCGTGCTGCTCACCCACGGCCGGGGCACCCTGGCCGCCGCGCGCGTCGAGGAGCTGTACGGCCTCCTGGTCGCCGTCGAGCCCGCCGACGCCGACGCGTCCGGGCAGCCTGCCGGCGCGCCCCTCGCGGTCAGCGGGGACCGGCTGATGGTGCCGGGCGGCACTCTGTGGCACCGCGCGGACTGTCCCCTGGTCGCCGGGAAGGCGGAGGCGGTCCCGGTGGACGCCAAGCTCCTGGCGAGCGGCGAGCTGGGCCCCTGCCCCATCTGTGAGCCGTCCGAAGAAACCGACTGATGTCCTCGCTGACGTACGACCTCACGCTCGCCGGCCTCTCGGTCGGCAGCGCGGCCGCGCTCACCGGGATCGGCCTGATCGTGACGTACCGGGCGACCGGCGTGCTGAACTTCGCGCACGGGGCGATCGCGATGGTGTGCGCGTACGCGCTGCGGCAGTGCGTGGTCGTCTGGGGCTGGCCGCTGTGGCTGGCGGCGACGGCCACGCTCGTGGTGCTCGGCCCGGCGATCGGGGTGGCGCTGGAACGGTTCGTGTTCCGCCCGTTGGCGGTGCTGGGCAGCGACCCGGCGCAGACGCTGGTCGCCTCGATCGGGGTGTTCGTGCTGCTGGTCGGCGGTGCGGCGCTGCTGTGGGGGCAGGGGGCGCGCAACGACGCGCCGGAACTGGTGTCGGCGGACCCGTGGGGCCAGCTGGGCGTCGCGCTGGTCCTGGCCGCCGGGGTCGGGGCGGTCATCCGCTGGACGCGGTTCGGGCGGGAGCTGCGGGCCGTGGTGGACGACCGGGGGCTCGCGGTGCTCGGCGGGATCGACGCGGACCGGGTGGCGGCGGCGGGCTGGGCGTTCGGGTCCTTCACGGCCGGGCTGACGGGGGTGCTGCTGGCGCCGTACGTCCGTCTGGACCCGTACGGGCTGCCGCTGCTGGTGATGGAGGTCGTGGCGGTGGCGGTGGCCGCGCGGATGCGCAGTCTGCCGGTCGCCGTGCTGGTGGCGCTCGGCGTCGGCGTGGCGCAGAGCCAGCTGACGCGGCTGCATCCCTCGGGCTGGGGCGCGCCGTTGCTGCAGGCGGCGGGCGCGAACCTGTTCGTCGTCGCCCTGCTGGTCGCGTCCCTCGCGCTGCCCCGTATCGGTACGCGCGACGCCCTGCCCCGCACGGCCACCGCGCGCGTGCCAACACCGCCGGGCGCGTGGGCGGTGACGGCCGTCCTGTTCCTCCTGCCGCTGGGCTTCGCGGGCTCGGACCTGCACACCTCGGTCCAGGTCCCGGCGTTGGGAGTCGTCCTCCTCTCCCTGGTCGTCGTCACCGGCCGCGGCGGCCAGATCTCCCTGGGCCAGGCGGCGTACGCGGGCCTGGGCGCCCTCTTCACGGCCCTCCTGTCCGCCGGCCGTTTCCCGTGGCTGCCCCGGCTGCCGGAACTGGCCGCCCTCGCCGTGGCCGTCGTCCTGGTGGCGCCGCTGGGCCTCCTGACGGGCTGGCCGGCGATCAGCCGCCAGGGCCTCGCGCTGGCCCTCGCGACCTTCGCCGTGGGCGTCGGCGTGAGCCGCTTCGTCTTCGCCCAGCCGTACGCGACGTCCGACCTGTCCCTGAACCGCCCGGCGGGCCTCGACGGCGACCGCGCGTACTACGTCCTCGAACTGGCCCTGCTGGCGGCCGCGTTGCTGGCCACCCGCGCCCTGCGCAGGGGCCGCACCGGCCGAGCCCTCGCCGCGATGCGGGACGACGAGGCCGGGGCGTCGGCGGCGGGTGTGCGGGTCCCGGAGCTGAAACTGCTCGCCTTCGTCGCGGGCGCCGCTCTGGCCGCCCTGGGCGGCGGCATGCTGGGCATGGGCCTGCGTGCCTTCGACCCCGCCGCGTTCGACCCCGTCCGCGGCCTGCTCTGGTTCGCCGCGGTGGTCGTCCTGGGCGCCGACAGCACCCTCGGCGCCCTGGCCGCGGCCGCCCTCCTGGTCGGCCTGGACGCGGGCGCCCGGGGCGGAGTGGCGGCAGCCCTGATCGGCGTACTGGCGGTACTGGTGGGCCGCTTCCCGGGGGGCCCGTACGAGGCCCTGCGCAGAGCGGCGGCCGGCCGGCGAGGGGCGGCGCTGACGCCGGTCGGCACACGAGTGCGAGCAACACTCCGCCCTGCGGCCCAGCCCAAGCCCGTGCGCCCGGCCCTGGCGGGGGTCACCGGGGCGACATGGACCGCCACGCCGCAGGAGTCGGCCGCCGAACCCGCGCCACCACGGCGGAGCCTCGCAGGAGACGCCGGCGGCGCAGAGCCACGGCACGAACACCCACCAGCCGCCCCCCGGACAGCCGCCGACGGCGCGCAGCCCCCACCAGGGACACCCGCACCCGACCACCAAACCCGCACGGGTGGTGCGGGTGGGAACACGCACCCGGCTGGAGGCCGGGTGCGCCCCCGCCGTCACGCAGCCGCACCGACGCTCGAGGCCCGCTCCCTCTCCGCCCGCTACGGTCGCTTCACCGCCCTCGACGGCGTCGATCTGGACCTGGCCCCCGGGCAGATCACCGCCGTCGTCGGGCCCAACGGCGCGGGGAAGAGCACCCTGTTCCACTGCCTCGCCGGCACCCTGCACCCCACCCACGGCCGGATCCACCTCGGCAACCGCGACATCACCCGGCTCCCGCCCCACACCCGCACCCGCCTCGGTATCGCCCGCACCTTCCAGCAACTGTCCGTCTTCCCCTCCCTCACCGTGACGGAGAACGTCCGGGTAGGCGCCGAGCAGGGCCGCACCAAGGACCCCCGGGCAGTCGAGCGCACCCTCAGACTCCTCGGCCTCGACGGCCCGGTGCGGACCCTCCTCGCCGCCGCCCTCCCCACCGGCACCCTGCGCCGCGTGGAACTGGCCCGGGCCCTCGCCGGCGACCCCCGCGTACTCCTCCTCGACGAACCCGCGGCCGGCCTCGACAGCGCCGAGATCGCCGCCATGACCCGCGTGCTGAGAGCCCTCGCCGCCGACGGCACCGCCCTCCTCGTGGTGGAGCACGACCTCGACCTGGTCGCCGACCTCGCGCACGTGGTGCACGTCATGGCGGCCGGCCACATCGTCGCCTCGGGCCCACCGGACCGCGTACTGAACGAGGTCGGGGCGTGAACGGCGTCGCGCTCCGCCACGCGCGTGTGCGCTACGGCCCCTTGGAGGCGCTGCACGGCGTCACCCTCGCCGCCCCCGCCCGCGGACTCACCGTCCTCCTCGGACGCAACGGCTCCGGCCGGACGACCGTCCTGCGCGCGCTCGCCGGGACCGTACCGCTGTCCGCCGGGGCGGTGGTGTGGGACGGAGCCGACGTGACCCGGCTGCCGGCGTACGAGCGGGCCCGCCGCGGGCTGTGCCTGGTCCCGGAGCGGCAGGCCGTGTTCGGCTCGCTCACCGTCCTCGAGAACCTGGAACTGGCGGCCCGGGACCACGCCCCCGCCCTGGACGCGTACCCCCAGCTGGAGCCCCTCCTCCCCCGCCGCGCCGGCACGCTCTCCGGCGGTGAGCAGCGCATGCTCGCCCTCTCCCGCGCCCTGCTGGCACGCGCGCGCGTGGTCCTCGTCGACGAGCCCGCGCAGGGCATGTCACCGGCGGTCGCCGCCCGCACGTACGAGCTGCTGAGCGGTCTGGACGCGTGTGTGGTGGTCGCCGAGCAGCGGCTGCCTCCCGTGCTGCGGCGCCGGGCCCCGACGCTCGTGTACGAACTCCGCCGCGGCGCCGTCGTGTTCGCCGGCGAGGCGGGCGAACTGTCACGGCGGTGAGGTGACGGGCACAGACACGCAGAGGGGCCCCCTCCGGCGAGAACCGGAGAGGGCCCCATGACCCGGATGAGAGGGCGCGGCTCAGAGCTGGAGCTGCTGCCCGGGCACGATCAGGTTCGGGTCGCCGCCGATGACGGACTTGTTGATGTCGTACAGCCGCTGCCAGGCGGTCCCGTGCCGGGCGGCGATCCCGCTCAGCGTGTCGCCCTCGCGGACCGTGTAGTCGCCCCGGGCGGAACCGCGGTTGACGTGTCCCTCGGAGCGGACCGGCGCCTTCGCCGGCTTCTCCGGGACCTGCTGCTTGAAGACCTTCTTCGCCGCGGCGTCCTCGGGGGCCGCCTTGGTGGCCGCCGAACCGGAGGAGGCGGGCGCGCTGCCGTACGCCCCGGCCCGGCCCGAGCAGACCGGCCAGGCACCCCACCCCTGGGCGTGCTGGACCTTCGTGGCGACGGCGATCTGCGCTTCCCTGGACGCCTGGTCGGCGGTGGAGGCGTAGGCCGAGCCGCCGTACGCGCGCCAGGTGCCGGCGGAGAACTGGAGCCCGCCGTAGTAGCCGTTGCCGGTGTTGATGTGCCAGTTGCCGCCGCTCTCGCACTGGGCGATGCGGTCCCACACCCCGCCGTCCGCGGCGACCGCGTTCCCGGTCGCGGCCAGCACTCCGAGCGGGGCGAGCAGTACGGCCCCGGCGAGGACCGCCGTCGTGCGCGTCTTACGGACGTTCTCGCGGGTGGTATCGGCACACTCGGACATGTAATTCCCTCTCGAAACACCCGGGCTCCCCCAAGGCGGGGCGCGCTCGCGGCACTTGGGCCGGTCGCCACGCTCCACCCCGTCCGCCGGGCCCGCGCCTGCCGAATGGTGACGGCCGGTGCGGTCGGTGGACGTTTCCCGAGCGGTGCTCGTTGCACACGGCGGAGGAATCTAAGGAGCCGTGGGGCCGCAGGACAACCAACGAGCCGTTGTGGCAGGTCAGTTAACTGTTACCGGCGGTAGCAAAAGATGACGGCCACCCACTTCATTCCCTGATTTCCTGATATTTCGACCAGGCCCGTTACCTGACTGTGACTCACTTCACGCAACCAACTCCCTTGCATCTAACTGCAATTGACCGTGAGTGACCAATTCCGCACCCGTCGTGACCAAGCGCGTCGGCCGGATTGATTCCGTTCGCCCTGGAGCGTGACTCTCCCCACAGATCGCCCGTTGTCTCCTTCATGAGCCCGGGACCCGCCCGGTTCACACTTCCCGAGGGGAGCCACCGTGCCGCGCATGCTCGACGTCAGCAACGAGGTACGCGCCGAGATCGGCGACGAAGAAGCCGACCGGCTGCTCGCCGGAGAGAACGCCCCCGGCAGTTACGACTGCACGTCCTGCCGCACCCCGGGCGACTCCGAACAGGAGCGCACCAGCACCGTCCTGTTCATCGGCGACGAGACCGCCGTCCTGGCCTTCGCCCACGCCACCTGCCTGCCCTCGCAGGTCGTCCAGGTGACCGAGGAGCAGCTCCAGGGGGCGGTGCGGTCCATCTCCGGCGACACGGTGGACCTGGACCCGGAGAAGGTCGTGCCGGAGCAGGCGGTGCTCGGCGTGACCAGCGGACTCGTCCTGCTCGCCGGGGAGTTGCACCCCGCGCTGGTGGTCGAGCCGACCGGCCCGATCGTCCGGCCGGGCACCACGGGACTGGGCGACGACTTCCTGCCCCTGCTGATCGAGCAGGGCTTCATGCCGCTGACCGAGCTGACCGAGGTGCCGCCGGTGCTGCACGGCTGGTCGGTGCTGCTCGCCGTGGGACAGCTGCACGCGGTGCTGCAGCCGTCGGCGAACGGCGGGCAGCCGGTGGCCTGGTGGCAGGCGCACCAGCCGCTCCAGGTCACCGAGAGCTGGCGTGCGGCCGCGAACAAGCACCAGCAGGTGCTGATGTTCGCCGCGCCGGTCGGCTCGATCGGGCGTCAGCCCCGGGAGGACCTGCTGCGCGACGCGCTCGACAAGGCGGCGGCGAACGGCAAGCTGGTCGCCGCGGCGATGCCCCTGGCCGGGACGTGAGATCGTCGGCCGGGTGAACCCGCATCCCAAGTGACCCGAGGTCGTTTGGACATACGTGCACACCTACGACGTTCCCCGCCGCCAGCCCTTCGCGTCGATCCCCTCCGCGCGGCCGGCGCAGGACTACTCGGGCGGCCCCTCGGCCACGCCGATCTACGACGCGCTCTACGCCGAGTACGTCAAGTCCTTCCGCACACTGCCGGGTGACCGCAGCGGCGAGGAGGATCTCGGCTTCACCGCCTTCGGGAACATCCCGCACGGCACGGGGTCGTACGGCGGACACCGTCCGGGGTCCTTCAGCAGCTCGTACAGCGCCTACAGTGCGGGGGCGTACAGCGCGCGTCAGCAGTCGCAGTCGCAGTGGCAGCGCGTCGGGCACATCGGGCCGCAGGGCACGGGCATGCACCACGTACCAGCCGCCCTGCCGCCCGGCCGGTCCTCAGGCAGCTGAGCGGCCTCGGAGCAGAGGAGAGGGCGACCCCACGGCCGGGGCCGCCCTCTCCTGTTCGTACGCCTACTTCTTCTTGGTGCCGCGCTTCTCGCGCACCCGCACCGAGATATGGATCGGCGTCCCCTCGAAGCCGAACTCCTCGCGCAGCCGGCGCTCGATGAACCGCCGGTAGCCCGCCTCGATGAATCCGGAGGCGAAGAGCACGAACCGCGGCGGCTTGGTGCCCGCCTGGGTGCCGAAGAGGATGCGCGGCTGCTTGCCGCCCCGGATCGGGTGCGGGTGGGCGGCGACCAGTTCACCGAGGAAGGCGTTCAGTCGCCCTGTCGGGACCCGCGTCTCCCAGCCCGCCAGGGCCGTCTCGATCGCCGGGACCAGCTTCTCCATGTGCCGCCCGGTGCGCGCCGAGACGTTGACCCGGGGCGCCCACGCCACCTGGCCGAACTCGGTCTCGATCTCCCGCTCCAGGTAGTAGCGGCGCTCCTCGTCGAGGGTGTCCCACTTGTTGTAGGCGATGACCATGGCGCGGCCCGCCTCGACCGCCATGGTGACGATCCGCTGGTCCTGCACCGAGATGGACTCGGAGGCGTCGATCAGGATGACCGCCACCTCGGCCTTCTCGACGGCGGCCGCGGTGCGCAGCGAGGCGTAGTAGTCGGCGCCCTGCTGGAGGTGGACCCGCTTGCGGATGCCCGCCGTGTCGACGAACTTCCAGGTGACGCCGCCGAGTTCGATCAGCTCGTCGACCGGGTCACGGGTGGTGCCCGCGATCTCGTTGACGACGACGCGCTCCTCGCCGGCGACCTTGTTCAGCAGGGAGGACTTGCCGACGTTCGGGCGGCCGATCAGGGCGATGCGGCGCGGGCCGTCGATGGCCGTGCCGCCGAAGGTCTGCGCGGGCGCGTCCGGGAGCGCCTCCAGGACGGCGTCCAGCATGTCGCCGGTGCCGCGGCCGTGCAGCGCGGAGACGGGGTGCGGCTCGCCCAGGCCCAGGGACCACAGGTAGGCGGCGTCCGCCTCACCGCTCGGCCCGTCGACCTTGTTGGCGGCCAGCACGACCGGCTTCCCGGCCTTGCGCAGCAGCCGTACGACCGCCTCGTCCGTGTCGGTCGCGCCGACCTTGGCGTCCACGACGAACACCACCGCGTCGGCGGCCTCGATCGCGTACTCCGCCTGCGCGGCCACGGAGGCGTCGATGCCGAGGACGTCCTGCTCCCAGCCGCCGGTGTCGACGACCTTGAAGCGCCGGCCGGCCCACTCGGCCTCGTAGGTCACGCGGTCGCGGGTGACACCCGGCTTGTCCTCGACCACGGCCTCACGGCGGCCGATGATCCGGTTCACCAGGGTCGACTTGCCGACGTTCGGCCGCCCGACGACGGCGAGCACGGGCAGCGGGCCGTGGCCGGCCGCCTCGATCGCCCCCTCGACGTCCTCGAGGTCGAAGCCCTCTTCCGCGGCGAGCTCCATGAACTCCGCGTACTCGGCATCACCAAGCGCTCCGTGGTCGTGCTCCTCGAAAGAGCCCTCGGAGTGGATGTCGTCGTTCATGAAGTCCGTACCTCGTTCATCGTGGTGATCGGTGGACCGCCCGGTGTCGTCCGGTTTGATCCACTACTCAGTCTCGCCTAGCGCCCGGTCAGGCGCCTGGCGTTTTCCAGGTGGGTGCCGAGCTGCTTCTGGATGCGTTCGGTCGCCGCGTCCAGGGCCGCGCGGGTGCGCCGGCCGCTGCCGTCGCCCGCCTCGAAGGGGTCGCCGAAGACGACGTCGATGCGGCTGCGCAGCGGGGGCAGCGCCTTCGTCAGCCGTCCGGGATTCCCGGAACTTCCCAGGACGGCGACCGGGACGATCGGGGCGCCGCTGCGGACGGCGAAGTAGGCCAGCCCCGCGCGCAGGGAGGCGAAGTCGCCCTCGCCGCGGGTGCCCTCGGGGAAGATGCCCAGGACTCCCCCGGCCGCCAGGACGTCGAGCGCCCGCGTTATCGCCCCGCGGTCGGCGACCGAGCGGTCCACCTTCAGCTGGCCGATCGCCGTCAGGAACGGGTCGAGCGGGCCGACGAACGCCTCCTTCTTGATCAGGAAGTGCGTCGGCCGGGGCGCCACACCCATGACCATGGGGCCGTCGATGTTGTGGGAGTGGTTCACGGCGAGGATCGCCGGGCCGCTCGCGGGCACCTTCCAGGCGCCGAGCACACGCGGCTTCCACAGCCCGTACATCAGGCCGACGCCGATCCGCCGCCCGACCTCGGCGCCTCGCTCGGAAGCCACGGGAGCGGCACTCACTTCCCGGCCCGCTTCTCCTCGACGAGGGTCACGACGCACTCGACGACCTGCGCGAGGGTGAGCTCGGTGGTGTCCACCTCGACCGCGTCGTCCGCCTTGGCCAGCGGCGAGGTCTTGCGGGAGGAGTCGGCCGCGTCCCGCTTGATCAGAGCCTCGCGGGTGGCGTTGACGTCCGCACCCTTCAGCTCGCCGCTGCGGCGGGCGGCCCGGGCCTCCGGGGAGGCGGTGAGGAAGATCTTCAGGTCGGCGTCGGGCAGCACGGTCGTACCGATGTCCCGGCCCTCGACCACGATGCCCGTCGGTGCGGCGGCGGCCACCGAACGCTGCAGTTCGGTGATGCGGGCGCGCACCTCGGGGACCGCGCTGACGGCGCTGACCTTGGCGGTGACCTCCTGGGTGCGGATGGGACCTGCCACGTCGGTGCCGTCGACGTTGATCGTCGGGTTCGCCGGGTCGGTGCCGGAGACGATCTCCGGCTTCCCCGCCACCGCCGCGATCGCGGACGGGTCCTCGATGTCGATCCCGTTGGTCACCATCCACCAGGTGATCGCCCGGTACTGGGCGCCGGTGTCCAGGTAGCTCAGTCCGAGCTGCGCGGCGACGGCCTTCGACGTGCTCGACTTGCCCGTGCCGGAGGGACCGTCGATGGCGACGATCACGGGCTGGGCGGCGCCGTTTTCCACGGGGGGACACCTTCCTGGTGCGGTGGGGCGGGTGGTGTGCGGGCGCGAGCGCGCCCCGCACAAGGTTACTGGCTTCCCGGGTCCCCTCTTACAGGCGGATGATCGGGAGGATCACTGCCGGATGGCCCAGCCCCGCTCCCGCAGCGCCGCCGTGAGGACGGGCGCCGCCTGCGGCTCCACCATCAGCTGCACCAGGCCCGCCTGCTGCCCGGTGGCGTGCTCGATGCGGACGTCCTCGATGTTGACCCCGGCCCGGCCCGCGTCGGCGAAGATGCGGGCCAGCTGCCCCGGCTGGTCGTCGATGAGGACGGCCACGACCTCGTACGCCCGCGGCGCGGACCCGTGCTTGCCGGGGACCCGGACCTGGCCCGCGTTCCCGCGCCGCAGCACGTCCTCGATGCCGGCCGTGCCCTCGCGCCGCTTGGCCTCGTCGGAGGACTGCAGGGACCGCAGCGCCTCGACCGTCTCCTCCAGGTCGGCGGCGACGTCGGAGAGCAGGTCGGCCACCGGACCCGGGTTCGCGGACAGGATGTCGATCCACATCCGGGGGTCGGAGGCGGCGATCCGGGTCACGTCCCGGATGCCCTGCCCGCACAGCCGTACGGCCGCCTCCTCGGCGTTCTCCAGGCGCGCGGCGACCATGCTGGACATGAGGTGGGGCATGTGCGACACCAGCGCCACCGCGCGGTCGTGGGCGTCCGCGTCCATCACCACCGGAACCGCCCGGCAGTGCGAGACGAGTTCGAGGGCGAGGTTCAGCACCTCGGTGTCGGTGTCCCGGGTGGGGGTCAGCACCCAGGGGCGTCCCTCGAAGAGGTCGCCGGTGGCCGCCAGCGGGCCCGACTTCTCGCGGCCGGACATGGGGTGCGTGCCGATGTAGGAGGAGAGGTCGAGGCCGATCGCCTCCAGTTCGCGGCGCGGGCCGCCCTTGACGCTGGCCACGTCGATGTAGCCGCGGGCCAGGCCCCGGCGCATGGCGTCGGCCAGCACCGCGGCCACGTGCGCGGGCGGGGCGGCGACGATCGCGAGGTCGACCGGACCCTCGGGCGCCTCGTCCGTGCCGGCGCCCAGCGCGGCCGCGGTGCGGGCCTGTCCCGGGTCGTGGTCGGTGAGGTGGACGACGACGCCCCGCTTGGCGAGGGCGAGACCGGCGGACGTACCGATGAGGCCGGTGCCGATGACGAGTGCGGTTCTCACTGGGCGATGTCCTTGCGCAGGGCGGCCGCGGCGCCGAGGTAGACGTGGTTGATCTCGGTGCGGGGCCGATCGGTCTCGATGTGCGCGAGTATCCGCACGACCCGGGGCATGGCGCCCGCTATGTCCAGCTCCTGGGCGCAGATCAGCGGGACGTCGACGATGCCGAGCTTGCGCGCGGCGGCCGCCGGGAAGTCGCTGTGCAGGTCGGGCGTGGCCGTGAACCAGATGCTGATCAGGTCGTCGGCGCTCAGGCCGTTCCGTTCCAGGAGGGCGGTGAGCAGGGCTCCGACCTGCTCGTCCATGTGCCCGGCCTCGTCCCGTTCCAGTTGGACGGCTCCCCGGACCGCTCGTACCGCCACGGCGCTGCTCCTTGCTGAGGTATCGGCTCTCCGACCGTCCAGCCTAGTCAGCCCGCGATCTGCGGGCCCTCGGCGCCCGCCCGCTGAGACGACCCGACGATCTACGACAATGTCACCCGAACGTCTCTATTCCGCTACTCGGTACGGGAACACTCCGTGCGCCTCTTTACGCCGCACCGGCCGGTCCGCTCTGATGACAGGAAACCCGCCTCGGGGGAGGCCTCCATGAAGCGTCCTGGACCGCTGCTGACCTTGCTCGCGGGACTGCTGTTCGGTCTGTTCATGCTCACGCTCAACTCGACCACGGGCACGAAGAGCGCCTCGTCCCCGTACCGGGAGCAGTCGCCGAGCGCGTCCCCGGCTCCCACGAGGACCAGCATGTCCCCCCGTACCAGTCCGGCCCCGACCCGCACGCCCGCCGCGGCCGGCGTCTACACCGGCCGGACCGACGACGACTCCTCCGCCGTCGCCGTGTCGCTGCGCGGCGGCAAGGCGATCGCCTACTTCTGCGACGGCCACGACATCGAGTCGTGGCTGAAGGGCGATGTGCGCGGCGACGGCAGCATGCGGCTGACCGGGAACAACGGCGCACGGCTGACCGGCACGCTGAAGGGGAGCGAGCGGCTGAGCGGTACGGCCGACCTGGGCGGCGGGCACTACACCTTCACCCTCGCCAGGGCGAAGAAACCGTCCGGGCTCTACCGGGCCAACAGCCAGGTGCGCGGCGCCCGGATCGTCGGCGGCTGGATCGTGCTGCCCGGCGGCCGGCAGGTCGGTCTACTCACCCGCGACGGACGGCACTCGGCGGCGCCCGCCATCGACCCGGCCACGGGCGCGGTGACGGTCGACGGACAGCAGCTCACGGCACGTCCCGTAACTCCCTGACCCTCCCGCCGAGGAGCCGACCATGACCGTCGACCCGAACGCCGCCACCCAGGGCTTCCCGCCCTCTCCGCCCTCCCACCGGGCACCCGGCCGGGCCCGCTATCTGCTCCCGGCCCTCGTCGCCGCCGCGGTCGCCGTCGGCCTCGGCGTCTACGGAAGGGCCCACCATCCGGCCGGGACCGCCTTCAACCTCGCCGGATTCAGCAGCACGGGCGCGGTGAAGACGTGGCTCGCGACAACGGCGTTCTTCTTCGCGCTGATCCAGCTCCTGTCCGCGTTCATGGTGTACGGGAAACTGCGGGGCCCGCGCTGGGCGCCGGCGCTGCACCGCTGGTCGGGGCGGATCGCGTTCCTCGTGGCGGTCCCGGTGGCCGTGCACTGTCTGTACGCGCTGGGCTACCAGACGTACAGCACGCGGGTCATGTGGCACTCCGTCCTGGGGTGCTTCTTCTTCGGTGCCTTCAGTGCCAAGATGCTGCTGCTGCGCTCGGAGCGGCTGCCCGGCTGGCTGCTGCCGTTCGTCGGCGGGCTGGTCTTCACCGTTCTCACCCTCATCTGGCTGACCTCCGCCCTCTGGTTCTTCCGTACCTTCGGAGTGACGACATGACCCACCGCCCGAAGCGGCGCACGGTTCTCCTCGCGACCGGCGCGGTGCCGCTGGCCGCGGGGTGCAGCAAGTACGGCGACAGCAACAGCGGCTCGGGGTCGTCCCCGGTGCCGGCGTCCGGCGGGCAGGAACTGGCGAAGACGTCCGAGATCCCGGTCGGTGGAGGGAAGATCTTCAACGACCAGAAGGTGGTCGTCACCCAGCCCGCGAAGGGTGAGTTCAAGGCCTTCTCGGCGATCTGCACCCACCAGGGCTGCACGGTCGGCTCGGTCGCGAACGGCACCATCGACTGCCCGTGCCACGGCAGCAAGTACCGCATCGCCGACGGCTCGGTGGCGGGCGGACCGGCACCCAAGCCGCTGCCGCCGGCGCCGATCAAGGTGGAGGGAAATTCGATCCACCTCGCGTGATGCGCCGCGTACGCTCCCCGGCATGCAGCCCGAGACCCTGGTACGCGACCACACGATCTACTCCTGCGTGATGGGTTCGCGCGCCTTCGGTCTGGCGACGGAGGGCAGCGACACCGACCGCCGGGGTGTCTTTCTGGCCCCCACTCCCCTGTTCTGGCGCTTCGAGAAGCCGCCGACGCACGTCGAGGGGCCGGCGGATGAACAGTTCAGCTGGGAACTGGAACGCTTCTGCGAACTCGCCCTGCGCGCGAACCCGAACATCCTGGAGTGCCTGCACTCCCCGCTGGTGGAGCACGTGGACGCCACGGGCCGCGAACTCCTCGCCCTCCGCGAGGCGTTCCTCTCCCGCCGGGCCCACGGGACGTTCACCCGCTACGCGCTGGGCCAGCGCCGGAAGCTGGAGGCGGACGTCCGCCTCCACGGCGCCCCGCGCTGGAAACACGCGATGCACCTGCTCCGGCTGCTGACCAGCTCCCGCGACCTGCTGCGCACGGGCACCCTCACCATCGAGGTGGGCGCCGAGCGCGAGCCCCTTCTCGCCGTGAAGCGCGGCGAACTGACCTGGTCCGAGGTCGAGTCGTGGATGAACCGCCTGGCGAGGGAGGCGGACGAGGCGTCCCACCACAGCCCGCTCCCCGAGGCCCCGGACCACCGCCGCGTGGAGGACTTCCTCGTCCGCGTCCGCCGCGCCTCGGCCGCCTGAGCCGGCTCAGGAGTCCCAGAGTGCCCCGAGGGTCATCAGGTCGCCCCGGTACTCGATGCGGTCGGCCCAGTCGGTCGGCCAGGCCTCGGCGCCGCGGTACGCGCCCGCGAAGGCGCCCGTCAGGCAGGCGATGGAGTCCGAGTCGCCGGAGGTGCAGGCGGCGCGGCGGATGGCGGTGACGGGTTCGCCGGGGAAGAGCAGGAAGCACAGCAGGCCGGTGGCCAGGGCCTCTTCGGCGATCCAGCCCGCGCCGGTGGCCAGGCACGGGTCCGCCTCCGGGTCTGCCGTGCGCACGGCGGCGTCGAGGCGGTCGAGTATCTCCAGGCACTCGTCCCAGCCGCGCGCGATGAACTCCTCGGGGGTGGCGTCGTCGGCCCGGTTCCACAGGTCGCCGAGCCAGGTGTGGTGGTAGCGGCTGCGGTTGTCGCGGGCGTACGTCCGCAGCAGCCCGACGAGGGCCGTCGGTTCGGTGCCCTGCGCGAGCAGGCGTACCGCCCGGGCCGTCAGGTCGGACGCGGCGAGCGCGGTCGGGTGGCCGTGGGTGAGGGCGGCCTGCAACTGGGCGGCGCCGGCCCGCTGTTCGTCGCTCAGGCCCGGGGCGAGCCCGACGGGCGCCACGCGCATGTTCGCGCCGCAGCCCTTGGAGCCGATCTGGCTGGCGTCCTGCCAGGGCCGGTTCTCGTCCTTGAGCAGCTCGCAGGCCCGCAGACAGGTCCTCCCCGGCGCCCGGTTGTTGTCGGGTGACTGGTACCACTTCACGAACTCCTCGCGCAACGGACCCTCCAGCCGCGTCGGCGCGAGCACCCCGCGGTCCATCGCCGTCCGCATCCCGTGCGCGACCGCGAGCGTCATCTGCGTGTCGTCGGACACGAAGGCATGCCGGGACAGCGGCAGTTGGCGCCAGGGACCGTGCTTGGCGATGATCGTCGGCACGTCGTTGAACTCGGTCGGGTATCCGAGCGCGTCCCCCAGGGCGAGCCCGATCAACGCCCCGGTGGCGGCGCGCTTGTCGACGATGGTTGCGGTCATACGGGGCGTCCTTCCCGGGACGGTCGCAGGAGCGGCGGGTGCAGGGCGGTGGCCCGGCCCGCGCGGTAGAGGGCGGCGGGCTTGCCGCGTCCTCCGGTCAGTCGGGCGGCGCCCGGCACCGGTTCGACGAAACCGGGCGTGGCGAGCACCTTGCGGCGGAAGTTGGGCCGGTCGAGGGGCGTGCCCCAGACGGTCTCGTAGACCTGGCGCAGCTCGCCGAGGGTGAACTCGGGCGGGCAGAAGGCGGTGGCGAGGCCGCTGTACTCCAGCTGGGCGCCGACGCGTTCGTGGGCGTCGGCCAGGATCCGGTCGTGGTCGAAGGCGAGCGGCCGCTCCACGTCGTACGGCAGCCAGCTCGCCCGGGCGGCGTCGCTGCCGGCGTGCGGTTCGGGCGCGTCGGGCAGCAGTGCGGTGAAGGCGACGGACACGACCCTCATCCGGGGATCCCGGTCGGGCTCGCTGTAGGTCCGCAGCTGCTCCAGGTGCAGTCCGGTGACGTCGGACAGGCCCGTCTCCTCGGCGAGTTCACGTCCGGCGGCCGTCTCCGCCGACTCGTCCGGCTCGACGAAGCCACCGGGCAGCGCCCAGTGACCGGCGTACGGTTCGTGCCCGCGCTCCACCAGCAGGACCTGCAGAACGCCGTCGCGGATGGTGAGGACGGCGAGGTCGACGGTGACGGCGAAGGGCTCGTAGGCGTACTTGTCGTAACTCGCCTTGTCGAAGGCCACTTTCACCACCACTTTAATAGTCATATCGACTATAAACAGCGTGGGTGGGCTTCCACAAGCCCTCCGGGGGTAGTCGGGGCGCCATGGGCGAGATCCTGGTGGGCACGTGTTCGTGGACGGACCGCGCGCTGGTCGGCAGCGGCTGGTATCCGGAGGGGAGCCGGGACCCCGAGGGGCGGTTGCGGTACTACGCGGACCGGTTCCCCGTGGTCGAGGTCGACTCGGCGTACTACGCCCTGCCCAGCGCCCGCAACTCCCGGCTGTGGGCGGAGCGCACACCGGAGGGCTTCGTCTTCGATGTCAAGGCGTTCTCGCTGCTCACCGGTCACCCGACCCGAGGTTCGGTGATGCCGGACGGGCTGCCCGCCGATCCGCGGGACCCGAAAGTGCTCGACGCGGTGTGGGCGCGGTTCACCGAGGGCATCGAGCCGCTGCGGGCGGCCGGGCGGCTCGGCGGTGTGCTGTTCCAGTTCCCGCCGTGGTTCCGGCCCGGACGGCTGGCCGGGCGCTTCCTGCAGGAGTGCGCCGAACGGACCGCGGGCTGGCCGGTCTCGGTGGAGTTCCGGCATCCCGACTGGTGGCGCGAGGAGTGGGCGGACGCCACGCGCGCGCTGCTGGTCCGGTACGGCATGGCCGCCGTGGCCGTCGACATGGCGCAGGCGCTGCCCTCGTCCATCCCGCCCGTCACACCGGTCACCTCACCGGACCTGTCCGTCGTGCGCTTCCACGGCCGCAGCCCCGCCTGGGGCACGGGGAGCAAGGAGGACCGCTTCCGGTACGACTACGCCGAGGCCGAACTCGCCGAGTGGCTGCCCCGGTTACGGGGACTCGCCGACCGCGTCGGCCGGCTGCACGTGCTGTTCAACAACTGCTGCGGCGCGGCCGCGGTCCGTGCCGCCGAGCGCATGCGCGCACTGCTCGACGGCACGGAACGGGCTCACGCGCGCGTGCGGGACGGCGCGAACGCCGCCACCAGCGCGCCCGCTCCGGCGGCCCCCGCCGACACCCACAGCGCCGGGGCGCAGCCGTCCAGGAAGGACGCCGGGGAGCCGTAGCCGCCGTACCGGGTGAAGACCAGGGCGGCGACCGCGATGCCGAAGACCCCGCCCAGTTCCCGCAGGGCGTTGTTGACGCCGGCCGCGACACCCGCCTCGCCGAGCGGCACCGACGAGGTCACGGCGTTGGCGACGCTCGGGAACACCATGGAGATGCCGATCCCGGCGATGATCAGCGGGAAGACCAACTGCCCGTAGCTGACGCCGGGTTGCACCTGCCAGGCGAGCAGGGCCAGGCCGGTGCCCTGGAGCAGCAGACCGACCAGCATGAACAGCCGGGTGCCGAACCGGTCCGCGAGGGCACCCGCGACCGGCGCGACCAGCAGCGGCATGGCGTTCCAGACGAGGATGCGCACGCCCGCCTGGAGCGGGGAGTAGCCGAGCCCGGTCTGGAAGAGCTGCGTGATCATGAAGAGGGCGCCCAGGAGCGAGCCGAAGAGCAGGAAGGCGGCCGCGTTGGCGGTGGTGAAGCCGCGGTTGCGGAAGTGCCCGAGCGGCAGCATCGGATAGCGGGCGCCCCGCCGCTCCCAGAGGAGGAAGCCTGCGACGAACACCAGGCCCGCGGTCAGCGCGGACAGCACCTCGGCACTCCCCCACCCCGCCTGCGGAGCCCGTACCGGAGCCCAGGCCAGCCCGGTCAGCCCGGCGGCCGCCAGCACCAGCCCCACCGGGTCGAGTTGCGGCCGCGTGCCGCGGCTCTCGCGGAGCTTGGTGGCGGCGAACGGCAGCATCGCCAGCCCGATCGGGACGTTCAGCCAGAAGATCCACTGCCACGACAGGCCCTCGGTGACGGCCCCGCCCAGCAGCGGCCCGGCGGCGACCCCGAGCCCGGTCACCCCGCCCCACACCCCGATGGCGACGCCCCGCTTCTCGGCCGGGAACGCCTCGCTGATCAGGGTCAGGGTGAGCGGCAGCAGGACGGCGGCCCCGGCGCCCTGCACCATCCGGGCGCCGATGAGCTGCCCGGGGCCGTTGGACAGGGCGGCGGTGGCGGAGGCGAGGGTGAAGACGGCGAGCCCGAGGACGTACATCCGCCGGCGCCCGAAGCGGTCGCCGAGCGCGGCGCCGGTCAGGGTGAGGCAGGCGAAGACCAGGTTGTAGGCGTTGATCGTCCACTCCAGGTCCGACAGGCTCGCCCCGAAATCGGCCCGCAGCGCGGGCAGCGCGGTGGCGACGACCACGACGTCCAGCGAGCACAGCAGCGCGCCGAGCCCGGCCAGCACGACGGTCCAGCCGCGCCGGGACGGACCCGTGTCGACGGGTGGTTTGCGTACGGAGACACTCAGTGTGTCGGTCATGACGGGGGGTTCCTTCCGTGAGCTCATGAGGTCGCTCACGGAAGGCAGACCACCCTCACCCCGCAAAGGAATCGCGCCGCCCCAGGAAGGCCAGCAGCCGCGCGTCGTACCCCGCGCCCAGGGGTACGGCCACGGGAGCGCCGAACAGCACGCCCCGGTCCCCCTCCGCCACCACGCACCGCGCGACCGACAGCAGTTCGGCGGCGAGGGCGGCCGGTATGGGCCGTGGCCGCCCGCAGGCCTGCGCCACGTCCCACCCGTGGACGGCGATCTCCACGGCCCCCACGGCGGCCATCACCCGCACGTCCAGCGGAAGTTCGCCCACCAGCACCCGCTCCCGGGGCCCGGCGGCCCAGGCGCCGAGCACGGCACACGCGCGCGTGCGGAACGCGCAGGCCCGGTCACCGGTCCCCGGTGCGAGTCCGATCCGCCCGCCCGTCAGCCCCTCGTGCAGGGCGTCCAGGGAGTCGTCGAGATGTCCGAGCAGCTCCCCCAGGTCCCACTCCGCGCACGGCGTCCCCCGCTCCAGCCGTCCGGCGCCGACCCCGGCGACGCAGCCCAGCGCGTACGCGAGCGAACGCTCCAGCAGCTCCCCGGCGTTCACGACAGCACCTTCGGGAAGCCGAAGCGCACGATCTGCTCCACGTCGAGGAAGGCGGTGATCCGGGACACCGTCCCGTCCACCACGGTGAGCACCTGCACCGAGTGAGCCCGCAGCACACCGTCCACCCCACGCGCGTACATGACGAGGGCCGGCTGTCCGTTCGCGCGCGTGGGCAGCATGCGCAGGCCGCCCTTCTCCTGCACGCGCGCGTGCAGGAAGCGCAGCACGTCCTTCCGGCCGCGGAACCACTCCAGGTTGGGCGGCATCTCCAGCTCGACGCCGTCCTGGAGGAGGTCGATCAGCGCGTCCAGGTCGGCGTGTTCGAAGGCGGCCATGTAGCGGTCGAGCACCTCGCGGTCCGCCGCGCCCTCGGGTTCGACGACGAGGTCCTCTTCCGGGGCCACCTCGTCGAGCCGGGCACGCGCGCGCTGGAGGCTGCTCTTGACGGCCTCTGTCGAGGTCCCGAGCAGTGACGCGACCTCCGGCGCCTGCCAGGCCAGCACGTCCCGCAGGATGAGCACCGCCCGCTGCCGGGCGGGCAGGTGCTGGAGCGCGGCGACCAGGGCGAGCCGCAGGCTCCCGCGGGCGGCCACGACGGTCGCGGGGTCCACGAGGGCGTCGGGCAGGGGCTGGAGCCACGGAACATCCGTCGCAGGGCCCCTCAGCGGCTCCTCGGGCGCCTCTGACGGCCCCCCGAGCCCGGAGGGCAGCGGACGCCTCGCGCGGCTCTCCAGGGCCGTCAGACAGGTGTTGGTGGCGATCCGGTGCAGCCAGGTCCGCAGACTGGCCCGGCCCTCGTAGCCCTCGTAGGACCGCCAGGCCCGCAGATACGTCTCCTGGACCAGGTCCTCGGCCTCGTCGACCGAGCCCAGCATCCGGTAGCAGTGCGCGAGCAGCTCGCGCCGGTACGGGTCCGTCAGCCGGACGAACTCGTCGCGGTCCGTCGTCGTAGCAGGCATCCCTGCACACTCCTCTCGCCGGTCACGCAGTACAGACCGGCGAGAGGGCGAAAAGGCATCGGTGCCCGAGGCTCAGAGGTCGACTTCCTTCATCAGCATGCCGACCTCGGTGTTGGACAGCCGCCGCAGCCAGCCCGACTTCTGGTCGCCCAGGGTGATCGGGCCGAAGGAGGTGCGCACCAGCTTCTCGACCGGGAAGCCGGCCTCGGCGAGCATGCGGCGCACGATGTGCTTGCGGCCCTCGTGCAGGGTCACCTCGACCAGGTAGTTCTTGCCGGTCTGCTCGACGACCCGGAAGTGGTCCGCGCGCGCGTAGCCGTCCTCCAGCTGGATGCCGTCCTTGAGCTTCTTGCCCAGGTCGCGCGGGATCGGGCCGACGATGGCGGCGAGGTAGGTCTTCTTCACGCCGTACTTGGGGTGGGTCAACCGGTGCGCGAGCTCGCCGTGGTTGGTGAGCAGGATGACGCCCTCGGTCTCGGTGTCGAGCCGCCCCACGTGGAAGAGCCGGGTCTCCCGGTTGGTGACGTAGTCCCCGAGGCACTGGCGCCCCTCCGGGTCCTCCATCGTCGAGACGACACCGGCGGGCTTGTTGAGCGAGAAGAACTGGTACGACTGCGTGGCGACGGTCAGCCCGTCGACCTTGACCTCGTCCTTCTCCGGGTCGACCCGCTTGCCCTGCTCCAGGACGATCTCGCCGTTGACCTCGACCCTGGCCTGCTCGATCAGCTCCTCGCAGGCGCGCCGGGAGCCGTAGCCCGCGCGTGCGAGGACCTTCTGCAGCCGCTCGCCCTCCTGCTCGGCACCCGGGAAGGTCTTGGGCAGCTTGATCTCCTTCTTGCCCGCGTACCGGTCCCGGTTGCGCTCCTCGGCCCGCGCCTCGTACTCACGGGAGCGGGCGGGAGTCGTACGGCCGCCGCGCTGCTGTCCCTGCTTGGGGCCGCCCTTGGCGCCGCCGCGGGCCGCGCCGCCGCGCCCGGACTTGGGGCCGTCCTGGGTGGCGCCGGGGCCCACGTCGTAGCGGCGCTCCTCGGGGCGGGGCTTCCTGGGGCGGCCCCCCTGACTGTCGTCGCGGTTGTTGCCGGCGCCGCGGTAGTTGCCGCGGCCACCGCTGCTTCCGCTGCGGCCGCCGCTGTTGCCACCACGGCTCCCGCCGTTGTTTCCGCTGCTGTTCCTGCCGCTGCTGCTTCGCATCAAAGTTCCGTCTTGTCGTCTGCGTCCTCGGAATCCGGAGCGTCCGGATCGAACGACGGGACCCCTTCCAGTGTCTCGGCCTCGATCGCCTCCGCCTCCGGGAGGAAGGGCGCGAGCTCCGGGAGCTCGTCCAGACCGCGCAGGCCCATCCGCTCCAGGAAGTAGTTCGTCGTCCTGTACAGGATCGCACCTGTTTCGGGTTCCGTGCCCGCCTCCTCGACCAGACCCCGTTGCAGCAGGGTCCGCATGACCCCGTCGCAGTTGACCCCGCGGACGGCGGAGACCCGGCTGCGGCTGACCGGCTGGCGGTAGGCCACGACGGCCAGCGTCTCCAGGGCGGCCTGCGTGAGCCGCGCCGTCTGGCCCTCCAGGACGAGCCGCTCGACGGCCGGGGCGTACTCGGCGCGGCTGTAGAAGCGCCAGCCGCCCGCGACGAAGCGCAGCTCGAAGCCGCGGCCCTGCACGGTGTAGTCGTCGGCCAGCGCCCGCAGCGCGTCGCCGATCTGCCGCTTGGGCCGCTCCAGGATCTTCGCCAGGTGCTCCTCGGTGGCGGGCTCGTCCACGACCATCAGGACGGCCTCCAGCGCGGGCTTGAGGTCGAGATCCGCGACGGCGAGCAGACCGGCCGGCAGCTCGGTCGTCCCCTCACTCATGCCTTCTCCTCCTTGGACGGCTCGGGCGGCCGGTCGAACTCGTCGGTCACCATCGGCTGGGTCTGGTCCTCACCGCCGGTCCACCGCACGGTCAGCTCCCCGAGGGCGGTCTCCTGGTCGAGGGCGACGGCCTTCTCCCGGTACAGCTCCAGCAGCGCCAGGAACCTGGCCACGACGGTGAGGGTGTCGTCGGTGTCCTCGACGAGGGAGCGGAAGCTGGCCTCGCCGAGTTCCCGGAGCCGGGCGACCACGATCTGCGCCTGTTCCTGGACGCTGACCAGCGGGGCGTGGATATGGTCGACGTACACCTGCGGCCTGGGTCTGGGCTGCATCGCCTTGACGGCGAGCCGGGCGAACCCCTCCGGGCCGATGCTGATGACGACCTCCGGCAGCAGTTCGGCGTGGTGCGGCTCCAGGCCGACGGTGCGGGGGTAGCGCCGGGACTCGTCGTCCAGGCGCCCGCTGAAGATGTCGGCGATCTGTTTGTACGCCCGGTACTGCAGCAGCCGCGCGAAGAGCAGGTCGCGGGCCTCCAGCAGGGCCAGGTCGGCCTCGTCCTCCACCCGGGCGGACGGCAGCAGCCGGGCCGCCTTCAGATCCAGCAGGGTGGCCGCCACGACCAAGAACTCGGTCGTCTCGTCCAGGTCCCAGTCCGGGCCCATGGCCCGGATGTGCGCCATGAACTCGTCGGTCACCTTGGACAGCGCGACCTCGGTGACGTCGAGCTTGTGCTTCGAGATCAGCTGGAGGAGCAGGTCAAAGGGCCCCTCGAAGTTGGAAAGCCGAACCTTGAAAACACCATCGACGGAGTCCCCGGCCTGCCCAGTCTCCGGCACCTCGGCCCCGACGGCGGGTCCGACGGGAGGCTTCGCCGCCGGAACCGCCATGGCGTCCTGCGGAACATCCGCGGATTTCCCTCCCCCGTCGGGGTCCGCCACCACAGCTGCCGGTTCTCCCTCACCGGCCGGTTCGGCTGGAGACTCCGGCACCACAACCACCGACACGTCCCGCGGAACATCCGCGGGCTGCGCTGTCCCGTCGGGGTCCGGCGCGACAGCCGTCGGTTCCGCTTCGACGCCGGGACCGCCGGGAGACTCCGGCACCACAACCACCGACACGTCCCGCGGAACATCCGCGGGCTGCGCTGTCCCGTCGGGGTCCGGCGCGACAGCCGTCGGTCCCGCCCCGACGGCCGGTTCGGCGGGGGGCTTTGAAGCCGGCATCGCCGGTGCGTCCTGCGGGGTAGCCGCGCCCGGGCCCCTTCCCAGCGCACGTCGGCGGCCGGCGGCGGGGCCGGGGCTGGGGAGGTCGTTCGAGGTCATGGCCCCCGCAGGCTACCGCCTACCGGCCGCGCAGCCGGCGTACGAGGATGCTCGCGTCCCCGCGGGACTCCAGGTCGGCCAGGACCACGGCGACGGCTTCCCGGACGATCCTGCCGCGGTCGACGGCCAGCCCGTGCTCGCCCCGCAGCACCAGGCGCGCGTGCTCCAGGTCCATCAGCTCCTCGGCGGACACGTACACGGTGATCTTCTCGTCGTGCCGTTCCCGTCCGCTGGGGCGCCGATTGGGCGCGCGTCCCCGCTTGCGCGGCTGGGCGTTCGCGCCGACCGGGGCAGAACCTTCCTGCGCCGTCTGCCCGCGCGCGGGACGGCCCCGGGACTCGCCCTCGTCGGTCGGCTCCGGCTCCGCCGCCACATGCTCCGCGCCCTCGCCGTCCCCGCCCTGCGCGGGCACCGACTGCGGTGCGTCCTCGGGCGGTCCGGCCGTGGCCGGCTCGCTCTCTCCCGCGGGCGCGGGCACCCGGGCTTCGCCTGCCCCCCGCCGCGGAGTGGACGGCTGGAGCGCCATTCCCCCTGTCGTACGGAAGAGTTCGTCGGCCCCCGGCAGACTCACTCGGCGTGACACCGGGCGAGCACCTCCCTGGCGAGCTGACGGTAGGCGGCGGCGCCGACGGAGTTGGAGGCGTACGTGGTGATCGGCTCACCGGCGACCGTGGTCTCCGGGAAGCGGACCGTGCGGCCGATGACCGTGTGGTAGACGTGGTCGTCGAAGGCCTCGACCACGCGGGCCAGCACCTCACGGCTGTGGACTGTGCGCGAGTCGTACATCGTGGCGAGGATCCCGTCGAGCTCCAGCTCCGGGTTGAGCCGCTCCTGGACCTTCTCGATGGTCTCCGTCAGCAGTGCGACACCGCGCAGGGCGAAGAACTCGCACTCCAGCGGCACTATCACCTTGTGCGCGGCCGTCAGCGCGTTGACGGTGAGCAGGCCGAGCGAGGGCTGACAGTCGATCACGATGTAGTCGTAGTCGGCCATGAGCGGCTTCAGGGCGCGCTGCAGCGTGGACTCGCGCGCGACCTCGCTCACCAGCTGGACCTCGGCGGCGGACAGGTCGATGTTGCTGGGCAGCAGGTCCATGTTCGGGACCGCGGTCTTCAGGAGCACCTCGTCGGCCGCCATGCCCCGCTCCATGAGCAGGTTGTAGACGGTGAGGTCGAGCTCCATCGGGTTGACCCCGAGACCCACCGACAGCGCGCCCTGCGGGTCGAAGTCCACGAGCAGCACACGCCGGCCGTACTCCGCGAGCGCGGCACCCAGGTTGATGGTCGACGTCGTCTTGCCCACGCCGCCCTTCTGGTTGCACATCGCGATGATCGTCGCGGGGCCGTGGTCGGTCAGCGGGCCCGGGATCGGGAAGTACGGCAGCGGGCGTCCGGTCGGGCCGATGCGCTCCCGGCGCTGGCGGGCAGCGTCGGGCGCGAGCGTGGCCGCGTACTCGGGATCCGGCTCGTACTCCGCGTCGGGGTCGTAGAAGTGCCCTTCGGGCAGTTCGTCGTAGTCGGCGAAGTGGTTGTGGGGCGCGCCACTTCCGTCGCCGGCCATGGCGTTCACGTGATGGCCATCCATGCTCTGGGGTGCTGACAGAACCATGCGGGGGCCGGTCTGGCTCTGTTGGGCTGCGAAGGTTCGGACAGCGACGGAGCCGACAGCCTCGAGCCCCGCGGGACCCGGGCCCCGCGTAGGCATTCCTGGTTGACCACCCCCGGGAGAAAATGTCGACTCATTCACAAGTCGTCTTACCTCCTTGGTGACCAGGAAACTTCTAGACAAGGTCAGCGTGGCACCATGCCGACGGTTGGCGACTCTATGGCGTGTCGGGCATCCGCAGCAACACAATCTGCCGGACCCGGCCCGATGTGTCGGCAATGAAACATCCCGCTGTCAAGGGCGTACGGCCGTCGCACGGCAGGTTTCGCCGGTGTGCGAATCGGTCGAAGGGTTACGTTCGAGGCGAGTTGACCGAGAGGCGCAAAGTGACCATACACACATCCGGCCGGACCTTGTGGGACAAGGTCCGGCCGGGTCCGCGCGGTTGACGCGCCTTGTTGACGTATCGCCTTTACGAAAAGGTGACTTAGCTTTTCGTCTCGTCGACGTCAGCCGAGCAGCGTCTCGAGCTCCACGTGCTCCAGCCCGTGCGCCTCGGCCACCTCGCGGTAAACGACCTTGCCGTCATGGGTGTTGAGGCCCTTGGCGAGCGCGGGGTCGCGGCGCAGCGCCTCCACCCAGCCGCGGTCGGCGAGTTCCACGATGTAGGGCAGCGTGGCGTTGGTGAGGGCGTAGGTGGAGGTGTTGGGCACCGCGCCCGGCATGTTGGCGACGCAGTAGAAGACCGAGTCGTGGACCTGGAAGGTCGGTTCGGCGTGCGTGGTCGGCCGGGAGTCCTCGAAGCAGCCGCCCTGGTCGATCGCGATGTCGACAAGAACACTTCCCGGCTTCATACGGGAGACCAGCTCGTTGGTGACCAGCTTCGGGGCCTTGGCGCCCGGGATGAGCACCGCGCCGATGACGAGGTCGGCGTCCAGGACGGCCTTCTCCAGCTCGAAGGCGTTGGACATGATCGCCCGGACCTTGGTGCCGAAGACCTTGTCGGCCTCGCGCAGCTTGTTGATGTCGCGGTCGAGCAGCGTGACGTGGAAGCCCATGCCGACGGCGATCTGCGTGGCGTTCCAGCCGGAGACGCCGCCGCCGATGACGACGGCCCGCGCGGGCTGGGTGCCGGGCACGCCGCCGGGCAGCACGCCGCGGCCTCCGACCGAGCGCATCAGGTGGTAGGCGCCGACCTGCGGGGCGAGCCGGCCCGCGACCTCGGACATGGGCGCGAGCAGCGGCAGGGCGCGGTTGGGCAGCTCGACGGTCTCGTAGGCGATCGCCGTGGTGCCGGACTCGATGAGCGCGTCCGTGCACTCCTTGGAGGCGGCCAGGTGCAGGTAGGTGAAGAGCGTCTGGTCCTTGCGCAGGCGGTGGTACTCCTCGGCGATGGGCTCCTTGACCTTCAGCAGCAGGTCGGCGGTGGCCCACACCTCGTCGGCGGTGTCCAGGATCCGGGCACCCTCGGCGACGTACTCCTCGTCCGGGATCGACGAGCCGAGGCCGGCGCCCCGCTCGATGACGACCTGGTGGCCGTGGCGCACGAGCTCGTGCACACCGGCGGGGGTGATGGCCACCCGGAACTCGTTGTTCTTGACCTCGCGGGGGATGCCGACCTTCACGTCGATCACGGTCCTTGGCTCAGTGTGGATGTGGGGCAATACGACACGTACCCAGGCATGAGGGAACACACCGGGAGACACCGCAGGAGAAGGTGCGGCAGAGCCAGTCTAATGAAGGTGTTCCCGCTGTCTAGCCTTTCATTGCATCAATCTTCAGCCTGTGTACTACGGATTTCGCAGGCATCAGCAGCTTGTTTCGTGTCTTCGGGGTGTTCCGGCTCCTCACCGAGGAGCCGTTCCGCCTGCCCGCGGTGCACCGCGGCGGCCGCCGGATCCCCGAGATGCTCGAACGTGTCGGCGAGCCGCAGCTGCAGCGCGGCCTGCAGCCGGACGTCCTCGGCGAGGCGCGCGCGGTCCACCGCCTCGTGGCAGGTGCGCAGCGACTCCTCGAGCCGTCCGGCGTACTCCTGGACACGCGCCAGCTCGCTCAACGCCCGCGCGTGGGCCGCCACATCGCCCTGCTTGCGGTACCCGGCGGCCGCCGCCCGCCAGTTGCGCTGCGCCTCGCCGTAGCGGCCCGCGAAGGTGTGCGCGGCGGCGATACGGCCGTACAGCCGGGCGGCCTCGGCGCGCTCGTCGCGGGCCAGCCGCTGGGCCAGGGCTCGGCCGAACCAGTCGGCGGCCCGATCGTAGTCCCCGAGCTCCAGGTGCGCGCCGCCTACGGATTCCATCGCGCGACCGGTCGCGTACGGGTCGTTCGCCTCGCGTCCGGCGTCCAGCGCGGCCCGGTAGCGCGCCAGCGCGTCCGACGTGCGGCCGGTCTGCGCGTCCAGATCGCCCAGGTTCAGCAGCGCGGCCGCCTTCTCCCGGGGCAGGTTCCGGCGCTCGGCGACATCGAGGACGAGCGCGTGCACGCCGTACAGTTCGGGCGCGGCGGCCTGGGTGCCGAAGTGCGCGACCATCGCCCTGACCAGCTGGGACAGCAGGCGCCGGGCGAGGGTGTCCAGCTCGCCGTCGGCCACCGCGGCCCGGGCGGCGGCCAGCAGGGCGGGCCGTCGGACGCGCAGCCAGTCCTCGGCGGCCCGGGGGGTGGGGAAGCGCAGGGAGCGGGGCACGCCCTGGAGCTTCTCGCGGGCCTCGGGGTCGTCGGTCTCGGTGATGGTCCGGCACGACTGCAGCAGCCGTACCGTCCGCTCCAGCATCCGCGCACGGGCCAGCTGCAGCTCGCCGGGCCGGTCCTGGGTCTCGGCGAGCGTCCTGAGCAGGGGGTGCAGACAGCCGGGCACCTCGTACTGCGGCAGCGGCGCGTCCACCGCCCGCAGCAGGCCGAGGGCGACGAAGTCGTCCAGGGCGGCCCGGGCGCCGTCGACCGAGCAGCCGGCCAGCGAGGCCGCGGTGTGCGGGTCGACCAGGCCGGCCGGCGCCAGGGCGAGCAGTCGCAGTGTCCGGGCCGACGTCGAGGGCAGTGAGGCGTAGGCGAGCCGGAAGACGCGGCTGAGCGGGGTGCCCTCGCCGTCCTCGCTGTGCAGGTGCTTGGCGAGATCGGCGACGGCCGCCTTGGGGCGGGCGGCGAGCCAGCCCCCGGCCAGCGTCAGCACGGCCGGCTGCCCCTGGCACTCCTCGACCAGGTGCTCGGCGGCACGCGGGTCGACGGTGATGCGGACCGAGCCCGTGTACCGGGTCAGCAGCTCCAGTCCTGACTTGGTGTCGAGGCCGCCCAGGGTGCAGGGGCGGACGTCGGGGATACCGGTCAGGGGGCCGTCGGAGACGGCGACGACCAGGCACTCGGGTGCGTCCGGGAGGAGTGCGTCGACCTGCTCGGCGTCGGCCGCGTCGTCGAGCAGCAGCAGGACCCTGCGGTCGGCGAGGGCGGTGCGCAGCGCCTCGATCAGGGCGTCGGCGCCGGCTCCGGCGGGGGCGGGCAGGCCGAGCGCGGCGAGCAGTTCGCGGGCGGCACGCTCGACGGGGACGGCGGTGCCGTCGGGCTCGCTCAGCCGGGCGCGCAGCACCCCGTCGTCGTAACGGTCCGCGACCTGTCGTACGAGTTCCTCGGCGAGCGCGGTGCGTCCGGAGCCGGGCTTTCCCGCGATGAGCAGCACGCGCGCACGTGGCGGCTTGCGCCCGGAAAGGGTGTCAAGACCCGCGCGCTCGATGTCGGCGCGCAGCTCCTTCAACTCCCTTGTACGGCCCAGGAACTGACTTTCCGACAGCCGTACGCCGCCTGTGTCCACCGCCTGGTCCGTCACGGGCCACACTCCCGTCCCACCGCACGAGCAAGCCCGCCGGGACTCCGGTCCGGGCACGCGTCAGAGCCTAGTTCACGCTCTGCAACGTTCCCGGTGGAGCGCGGCGGGCAGGTCCCTCGATCGGATCAGCCGATGGTCACACCGATGCGCGCAGGGGGCGTTCAGGACTCGAAGGGGCGGGCCGGCCACGGCGCCTCGGCGGGGCGCAACGCGTCCAGCCCCTCGCCGTTCTGGGCGGCGACGAGCGCCAGAACGCCCACGACGAGGCAGTTGTTGTGCAGGTCGCCGGCGAGGACGCCCCGGACGAGGTCACCGACGGGCACCCGGTCGTGCTCCAGGTCGATCTCCTCGTGCTCGACCTCGAAGCGCTCGCCGTCCGCCTCCGACAGGTCCCGGGCGAGGAAGATCCGTACGGCCTCGTCGCAGCCGCCGGGCGTGGTGTAGACGTCGGTCAGCACCCGCCAGTCCTCGGCCTTGACGTGCGCCTCCTCGTACAGCTCCCGTTGGGCCGCGTGCAGGGGGTTCTCGCCGGGCACGTCGAGCAGGCCGGCCGGGATCTCCCAGAGCTTCTGGCGCACGGGGTGACGGTACTGGCGGATCACCAGGACGCGCCCCTCGTCGTCGAGGGCGAGGACGCCGACCGAGCCCGGGTGGACCTGGTAGTCACGGTGGACGACCGTGCCGTCGGGCATGACCACGTCGTCCGTGCGGACGGAGGTCTTGTTGCCCACGAAGGGGGTCTGGGTCGCCCGGATCTCCCACTCCTCGGGGGTGTCCTTGATCGTCATGCCCTGTCCTTCCCCATGTGCGAGCCCCGTGTGCAAAAACAAGCAGCCGGGGCGCTCACCTTTTGAATGCTCGCGCCCCGGCCACCGTACAACTGTTGTGTCAGTCGGAGTTCTTCCGCTCGACGGCGGCCTTCACCAGGCCCGCGAACAGCGGGTGCGGCCTGGTCGGACGCGAGCGCAGTTCGGGGTGCGCCTGGGTGGCGACCAGGTAGGGGTGCACCTCGCGGGGGTACTCCACGTACTCCACGAGCTTGCCGTCGGGCGAGGTGCCGGAGAACAGGATGCCCGCCTTCTTCTCCAGCTCCGCGCGGTAGGCGTTGTTGACCTCGTAGCGGTGGCGGTGCCGCTCCTCGACGTACTCCTTGCCGTCGTACACCTCGCGCACGATGGAGCCCTCGGCGAGCTTGGCCGGGTACATGCCCAGGCGCATCGTTCCGCCCATGTCGCCCTCGCCGGCCACGATGTCCAGCTGCTCGGCCATGGTGGAGATGACCGGGTGGGCGGTGGCCGGGTCGAACTCGGTGGAGTTGGCGTCGCCGATGTCGGCGAGGTTGCGCGCGGCCTCGATCACGATGCACTGCAGGCCCAGGCAGAGGCCGAGCAGCGGGATCCTGTTCTCGCGGGCGTACCGGATCGCGCCGACCTTGCCGAGCACACCGCGGTCGCCGAAGCCGCCGGGGATGCAGATGCCGTCGACGTCCGCCAGCTGCGCCTTGGCGCCGGCCGGGGTCTTGCAGTCGTCGGAGGTGACCCACTTGATCTTCACGCGGGCCTTGTTGGCGAAGCCGCCGGCGCGCAGCGCCTCGGTGACCGAGAGGTAGGCGTCGGGCAGGTCGATGTACTTGCCGACCAGGGCGAGGGTGATCTCGTGGTCGGGGTTGTGGACGCGGTCGAGCAGGTCGTCCCAGGTCGTCCAGTCCACGTCGCGGAACGGCAGGTCCAGCTTGCGGACGACGTAGGCGTCCAGGCCCTCGCCGTGCACGGTCTTCGGGATGTCGTAGATCGAGCGGGCGTCGGGGCAGGCGACCACGGCTGCCTCGTCGACGTCGCACATCAGGGAGATCTTGCGCTTGATCGCCGTGGGCACCTCGCGGTCGCAGCGCAGGACGATCGCGTCCGGCTGGATACCGATGTTCCGAAGAGCCGCGACCGAGTGCTGCGTCGGCTTCGTCTTCAGCTCACCCGACGGGCCGATGTAGGGCAGGAGGGAGATGTGCACGACGAAGACGTTGTCCCGGCCGACCTCGTGGCGGACCTGGCGGACCGTCTCCAGGAACGGCAGCGACTCGATGTCGCCGACCGTGCCGCCGACCTCGGTGATCACGACGTCGACCTCGTCGGTGGCCATGCGGCGGATGCGGTGCTTGATCTCGTTGGTGATGTGCGGGATGACCTGCACGGTGTCGCCCAGGTACTCGCCGCGCCGCTCCTTGGCGATCACCGTCGAGTAGACCTGCCCGGTGGTGACGTTCGCGGAGCCGTCCAGGTCGCGGTCGAGGAAGCGCTCGTAGTGACCGATGTCCAGGTCGGTCTCGGCGCCGTCGTTGGTGACGAACACCTCACCGTGCTGGAAGGGGTTCATCGTGCCCGGGTCGACGTTCAGGTACGGGTCGAGCTTCTGCATCACGACCCTGAGGCCACGCGCCTTGAGCAGCATGCCGAGGCTGGAGGCGGTGAGACCCTTGCCGAGAGAGGAGGCGACACCCCCGGTGACGAAGATGTGCTTGGTCGTCGTGGCTTTGCTGTTTCGGAAAGCAGCGGGCGGCATGGCCAAAGGGGGGCTCCCGTGGTCGCGGTCTGGGTTGCGGTTCCGGGGTTTTCTCGCCCACCGGTCCACGGGCTACCAGGGTATCAGCGAAGCAGGGCCATGGCTTCCGGCCACGCTCCGCACACGGATCGCCACGGACCCGCACTCTCTCGACTGTTTCCCACCCGTTGCTCACCCGTTCGGCCGATCCCGGTTGCCGGGAGCGGCACACAGATCATCTACGTGCGTCGTATCCTGCTCGGACACTCGCTGCCGAGCCCGGCCGGGTACAGGGCACCACCCCCGCCCACGATGACCGGAACAACGAGAGCTCGTCAGTTCGTTGAGTATCAATTGTCGTTTTGCCACACGGCCAGGACGACTGCTTTGCTTCACCGCTCAACGACGCATTACAACGACCCCTTGACCGCACTAGCGACAGCCCCCTGCTGGGGGTGACGTGGCCGTTCGACTGGAGTTGCACGTGGCCGGGCGCATCGAAGACTACGCACTCATCGGAGACATGCAGACCGCTGCCCTGGTCTGCCGGGACGGCACGGTGGACTGGCTGTGCCTGCCCCGCTTCGACTCGCATGCCATCTTCGCCGGTCTGCTGGGCACCGAGGAACACGGCTTCTGGCGCCTGGGCCCGGCCCACGCCTCCGACGTACAGCCCCCGACGGCGGCCCGGCGGACCTACCGCGGCGACTCGCTGATCCTGGAATCCGAGTGGGACACCCCACGCGGCACGGTCCGCGTGACGGATTTCATGCCGCCGCGTGACGGCGCCCCCCAGCTGATCCGCATCGTCGAGGGCGTCTCGGGCCGCGTACCCATGCGCTCGGCCCTGCGCATGCGGTTCTCCTACGGCCGCGTCGTGCCCTGGGTGCACAAGCACGACGGGCGCACGGTCGCCGTGGCCGGCCCCGACTCGGTCTGGTACGACACCGAGTGCGAGACCTACGGCAAGTCGCTGACCACATACTCGGACTTCACGGTCGCCCCGGGTGACCGGATCGCGTTCACGATCTCCTGGGAGCCCTCGCACAAGCAGCCGCCCGCGCTGCCGGAGCCGGAGCAGTCGCTGCAGGCCACGGAGGACTTCTGGCGGGAGTGGGTCGAGCACTGCACCTACCACGGCCCCTACCGCGAGGCGGTGATCCGCTCGCTGATCACGCTGAAGGCGCTGACCTACGCCCCGACCGGCGGCATCGTCGCCGCGCCCACGACCTCCCTGCCGGAGGACATCGGCGGCGTCCGCAACTGGGACTACCGCTACACCTGGCTGCGCGACGCGGCGATCACCCTGTCCTCGCTGCTGCGCACCGGCTACCGCGAGGAGGCCCGCGCCTGGCGCGAGTGGCTGCTGCGCGCGGTTGCCGGCGACCCCGAGAACCTGCAGATCATGTACGGCATCGCGGGCGAGCGCGAACTCGGCGAGGCGGAGCTGGACTGGCTGCCGGGCTACGAGAACTCCGCGCCGGTGCGGGTCGGCAACGGCGCCGCCCACCAGCTCCAGCTCGACGTGTACGGCGAGGTCACCGAGGCCCTGCACCTCGGCCACATGACCGGCCTCGCCCGCAGCGACTACGCCTCGCTGCTCCAGCTCAAGCTGATCCGCTACCTGGAGCAGCACTGGGACGAGCCGGACGAGGGCATCTGGGAGGTGCGCGGCCCGCGCCGCCACTTCGTGCACTCCAAGGTCATGGCCTGGGTCGCCGTCGACCGCACCATCAAGCTCATCGAGTCCGGTGACGCGGACGGCCCGCTGGAGCGCTGGAAGGAACTGCGCGACGAGATCCACCGGGACGTGTGCGAGAAGGGCTACGACAAGGAGCGCAACACGTTCACGCAGTCGTACGGCTCCAGGGAACTGGACGCCTCCTTGCTCCTGATCCCGCAGATGGGCTTCCTGCCGCCCGACGACAAGCGCGTCATCGGCACCATCGAGGCGATCCAGCGCGAGCTGTCCACGCCCGACGGCTTCATCCTGCGCTACCCCACCGAGGGCGACAGCGAGGGCGTGGACGGCCTGCCCGGCGACGAGGGCGCCTTCCTGGCCTGCTCGTTCTGGATGGCCGACGACCTGGCGATGATCGGCCGCGTGGACGAGGCGAGGAAGCTCTTCGAGAAGCTCCTCTCGCTCCGCAACGACCTCGGTCTGCTCGCCGAGGAGTGGGACCCGCGCCTCAAGCGCCAGGTCGGCAACTTCCCGCAGGCCTTCAGCCACGTCCCGCTCATCGACACGGCCCTGCGCCTGACCGCGTCGGGGGCGTACGGAGGGTAGCCGCTCCGCTCCCTCGGAGTGCTCCCACCTGGGCCGGCGGGCAGCCGCGCGGGTAGCGTCCCGGCTATGGACAGCGGTACGGACAGCGGATTCGTCACCCAGGGTGCTGGGATCACCGTTCAGCGGGCGTTGGAGCTGCCCGGGCTGCGCAGTGGGCTGCCCGAGGTGCTGGCGGGTGCCGACCGGCTGCAGCGCACTGTGCGCTGGGTGCACGCGGGGGAGGTGCCCAACATCGCCTCGCTGCTCAAGGGCGGCGAGCTGCTGCTGACCACCGGCTACGGGCTCGGCACCCGCCCGGCCGACCAGCGCGTGTTCGTCCGTACCCTGGCCGAACGCGGGATCGCCGCCCTGGTCGTGGAGCTCGGCACCCGGTTCACGCGCCTGCCCGCCGCCCTCGTCGACACGGCACGCTCGGCCGGTCTGCCGCTGGTGCAGCTGCACCGCGAGGTGCCCTTCGTGACGGTCACCGAGGAGATCCACACGGAGATCGTCAACGGCCACTACGCGCTGGTGCAGCGGGCCGAGGAGGTGCACCGGCGCTGCACCGAGGCCCTGCTGGACGGCGGCGGGATCCCCCGGGTGCTGCGCATCCTCGCCGGCTTCGGCGGCAACCCGGTCTTCCTGGAGACGACCGACGGGCGGCTGCTGTACGCCGCCGGGGAGGGCCCCGAGGACGCCGATCCGCTCCAGGTGTGGGAGGGGCTGCGCGGCCGGCACCAGGACACCCCGCCGTCCGGTTCCGTGCTGGTGGACGTGCCCGGGGGCGGTCCGGGCACCGGTTCGGTACGGGCGCGGCTGGTACTGCTTCCGGTACGGGCCCCCCTCGCCCCGGTGCACCGGATGGCGGCGGAACGGGCGGCCGGCATCCTCGCCGTCGTCCTGATGCAGGCGCGGCAGGAAGAGGAGCTCGCGGCGCGGGGGCGCGGCGACTTCCTGACCGACCTCGCCGAGGGCCGGGTGACGGCCGAGGACGCGCCCGCGCAGGCCCGCGTGCTCGGCTTCAAGCCGGGTGACAGCCCGCTGCTGCCGGTCGTGATGCGGCTCGGCGACGGCCTCTCCCCCGGTGGAGGCTGGGCGGTGCTGGCGCGCGCGGTGTCCGAGGAGCTGGCCTCGGTGGGGGTGCCCGTACTCCTGGGGGTACGGCCCGTCGAGGGCCGGGTCCTCGTCCTGCTGGGTCTGCGCTCCGAGCCGGAGCGGTCGGCGGTGGCGGACCGGGTCGCGGCGGCGCTGCGGGCCGGGGTGGAGAGGGCCGCCATGCGACGGCCGGGTGACCGGGCGCCGGTGGTGGTCGTGGGCGTCGCGGGCGGCTGGGCGGCGGCGTCGGCGGGCCTGCGGCACGCGGCGGAGACGGCGACCGCGGCGCAGGGTCTGACGGGCCGGCCCTGGTACGACGCCCGCCGCCTCGACATCGACCTCCTGCTGTGGCGGCTGCGCGACCACCCGGACCTCGCGGCCTTCGTCACCCGCGCGATCGGCCCGCTCCGCGACCACGACGACCGCTCCAGGCCGCCGCTGCTGCCCACCCTGGAGACGTATCTGGCCCACGCCGGCCGCAAGGCGGAGACGGCCCGCGAACTCCACCTCAACCGGCAGACCCTCTACAACCGCCTCGCCCGCATCGGCGAGTTGCTGGGCACGGACCTCGACGACCCGCAGACGGTACTGGCGTTGAGCCTCGCCCTACGGGCCCGGCGGCACGTGCCGTAGCCGGTGCCTGCCCTAGATGAGGGGCCGGGGCTGGGTCAACTCGTCGTAGACGCTCAGCACCTGGGCGACCGTCTCGTCCTCCGTCGGCCAGGTGGCCGCCTGCCGGGTGCCCCGGTCCATGAGCAGCTCGCGCCGCTCGGGGTCGGCGAGCAGCCCGGTGACGGCGTCGGCGAGGGCCTTCGCGTCGCCGTACGGGACGAGTTCGGCGGCGTCGCCGACGAGTTCGGGGATGCCACCGACGCGGGTCGCGACGAGCGGTACGCGCGCGTGCAGGGCCTCCTGGGCGAGCACGGAGCGGGACTCCCAACTGCTGGGCAGCAGCGCCACGTCGGCGGCGGCGAGCAGTTCGCCCACGTCGTCGCGGCGCCCGAGGAGCCGCACGGGCAGTTCCTCGTCCTCGATACGGCGCTGCAGCACGCTCCGCAGCGGCCCCTCGCCGGCGATCACCACGAGCGGTACGGGGTTCAGGCGGCACCACGCGCGCGTGGCGTCGAGCAGGGTGTCGTAACCGCGGTGCCGGTCGAGCGAACCGACGGCCAGCAGCAACGGGCGTCCGGTGGCGCCGAGTTCGGCCCGGATCTTGGAGCCGCGCGGGTCCCGGTCGTCCTGCTCGGCGGCCCGGCTCGGCCCGGGTACCGCGACGGCGGCGAGCCGTGCGTCCCGTGCACCGGTCCGGCGGGCCCGGTCCACGAGGTCCGAGCTCGTGCCCAGGACGACCGTCGCGGCCTTCACCACCCGCCGCTCCAGCAGGCGCAGCAGATGCGCCCGCGCGCCCTCCGCCTGCGCGTGGTTGTGCCAGGTGACCACCAGCGGGGTCCGGCGCCCGCTGAGCGCGAGGACGGCGCGGAACGAGGCGTGCAGGCCGTGCGCGTGCACCAGGTCGGCGTTCCGGCACGCCTCGCGGAGCGCGGCGACGGAACCGGGATCGCTGCTGCGCGCCACGTGCACGTGTTCGGCGCCGGCGCCCGTGAAGTCGTAGAGGCGATCGGCCTCGACGGGGGCGCACACCGTCACCCGCACGCCCCTGGCGACGAGCCCGGAGGCCAGTGAACGCACATGCGCGCTGCTGCCGGCGTTGCCGCCGCCCAGCACCTGCACGGTGCGCAGCGGCGACTGACCGTGCTGCGGATGGCTGCTGGCGGGGCTCACGTGGCCGGGGCTCCTGGTTCGGGTCGGGCGGTCACGAAGAAGGTACAGAAGGTCCGGGCGGAGCGGGTGTACCGCGCGGTTTCCTCCACCTTCCCCATCAAGGATGCCAGCACGTACGGGTGTTCCGGCAACGCGAAGAGGGCGGGGAACGGGCGGAAACCCGGGTGGCGTCACTCACACGAGTGAGGCGTCCCGCGGCGCCCGGTCGCCCGACTTCCGGGCGGCCCCTACCCGTCGGCGCGGGCCGTGGCCAGCAGCTCCTCCGCATGTGCCCGGGCCGTCTCCGAGTCCTCCTGGCCGGCGAGCATCCGCGACAGTTCCCGGACCCGCTCCTCGCCCTCGAGGACCTTCACGCCGGACCGGGTCACGGACCCGTCGTTGGTCTTCTCGACCAGCAACTGCCGGTCGGCGAAGGCGGCCACCTGGGGAAGGTGCGTGACGACCACGACCTGAGCGGTCCTGGCGAGCCGTGCCAGCCGCCGGCCGATCTCGACCGCCGCCTTGCCGCCGACGCCGGCGTCGACCTCGTCGAAGAGGTACGTGGGCACGGGATCCGTCCCCGCGAACACGACCTCGACGGCCAGCATCACGCGCGAGAGCTCACCGCCGGACGCGCCCTTGGCGATGGGCCGCGGCGGCGCCCCCGGGTGCGGGGCGAGCAACAGCTCGACCTCGTCGACGCCGGACGGCCCGTAGGCGACCGGGCGCCCGCCGACCTCGACGCCCTCCGGGTCCTCGGTCTGCCGGATTTCGAAGGACACGCGCGCGTGCGGCATGGCGAGCGAGGCCAGTTCGGCGGTCACGGCAGCCGCGAACCGCTCGGCGGCCTCCGCCCGCGCGTCGGTCAACGCCTGGGCGAGCCCGCCCAGTTCGGCCCGCAGGGCGTCCCGTTCGGCGGTGAGCTCGTCGATCCGCTCGTCGTCGCCGTCCAGCTCGGTCAGCCGCGCCGCGCTCTGCTCGGCCCACGCCAGCACGGCGTTGACGTCCTCGCCGTACTTCCGGGTCAACGCGGTGAGTGCGGCCCGCCGTTCCTCGACGGCCGCGAGCCGCAGGGGATCCGCGTCGAGATCGTCGGCATAGCCCGCCAACTCCCCGGCCACGTCGCCCAGCAGGATCCCGATCTCCCCGATCCGGTCCGCGAGCGCGGCCAGCGACGGATCGTGCGAGCGCACGGCGTCCAGGGCCCGCTGGGCTCCGGCCACGAGGGTGGTGGCGTCGATGCCCTCGGGGTCCTCCGGGTTCCCGGCGAGGGCGGCGTGCGCGGCCGTGGCGGCGGACGACAGCGCCTCCGCGTGTCCGAGCCGTTCCGCCTCCTCGGCCAGCTCGACGTCCTCCCCGGCCCGCGGCTCCACGCCGGCGATCTCCTCGAGGCCGTAGCGCAGCATGTCGGCCTCCTGGGCCCGCTCACGCGCGCGCGTGACGATCTCCTCCAGCTCGACCGAGACCGCCCGCAGCCGCCGGTAGGCCTCGCCGTACTTGGCGAGCGGCCCGGCGACGGCCTCACCGGCGTACCGGTCGAGCGCCTGCCGCTGCCGGGACAGCTTCAGCAGCCCCTGCTGGTCGGTCTGCCCGTGCACGGCCACGAGGTCGTCGGCGAGGTCGGCGAGGAGTCCGACCGGCACGCTGCGTCCGCCCACGTGCGCCCGCGACCGCCCCTCGGCGGAAACGGTACGGCTGATCAACAGGGCCCCGTCGTCGAGCTCGGCCCCGGCCTCCTCGGCCCGCACCACGGCGGAGGCGTCCGCGGGGACGCTGATCCGCCCCTCGACCACGGCCTTCTCGGCCCCGATCCGCACGAGCGCCGCGTCCGCCCGGCCGCCGAGCAACAGCCCGAGACTGGTGACGACCATGGTCTTGCCCGCACCCGTCTCACCGGTGACGGCGGTGAACCCGGGCGACAGCTCGACGACCGCGTCGTCGATGACTCCGAGCGACCGTATCCGCATCTCTTCCAGCACGGCTACGACCTTACGAGGTAGGGGCGGACATACGCGAGGCACCCTGTCACTCGGGCGAGTGGAGGTTGTACGGGGCTAGTGCGGAGCCCCCCGCCATCCGGAGACCGGCAGCGCGAACTTCGCCACCAGCCGGTCGGTGAAGGACGCGTGGTGCAGCCGGGCGAGCCGCACCGGTACGGCTCCGCGCCGCACCTCGACCCTCGCGCCCGGCGGCAACTCGAACGTCCGGCGCCCGTCGCACCACAGCACACCCGGGGGGATGTGCGGCAGCAGCTCCACCGCGAGGACGGAGTTCGGCGAGGTCACGAGCGGCTTCGCGAACAGGGCGTGCGCGGAGATCGGCACCATCAGCAGGGCCTCGACCTCGGGCCACACCACGGGCCCGCCCGCCGAGAAGGCGTAGGCCGTGGACCCGGTGGGCGTGGACAGCACGATGCCGTCGCACCCGAATCCCGTGACCGGCCGCCCGTCGATCTCCAGCACCACCTCGAGCAGCTTCTCGGCGCCGGCCTTCTGCACCGCCGCCTCGTTCAGTGCCCAGTCGGTGTGCACGATGTCCCCGTTGCGGTGCACGACGACGTCGACGGTCATCCGCTCCTCGACCTCGTACGACTTGGACACGACCCGGTCGACGACCTTGTCGAGGTCGTCCCGCTCGGCCTCCGCGAGGAACCCGACGCTGCCGAGGTTGACGCCGAGCATCGGCACCCCGGAGGCCCGTGCGAACTCGGCGCCCCGCAGCAGCGTCCCGTCACCGCCGAGGACGATGAGCAGCTCGCACCCTTCGAGGCACTGCGGAGTGGCCTCCTTGACCAGCTCCACCTCCTCCGGCAGCGGCAGGTCGGCGGCCTCGTACTCCAGGACGCGCACGCCGATGCCCTCGCGCAGCAGCCCCTTCACCACCAGCTCGGCGCTGCGGATGGCCGCCGGCCGTCCGGTGTGGGTGAGCAGGAAAACAGTACGAGCTCGGTTCTGTGTCAACGCGGCCCCTCCGCTACTGCACGGTCAACGTCGGCCGGGTCCAGTTCGGGTGCCCCGGCCCGCAGCCACAGAAAGTACTCGACATTTCCGGAGGGTCCGGGCAACGGACTGGCGGTGACACCCTGCACTCCGAGCCCGAGTTCCCACCCCTTGTGGGCCACACCCCGCACGGCCTCCGCCCGCAGCTGCGGACTCCGTACCACTCCCCCGCTCCCCAGCCGTTCCTTCCCCACCTCGAACTGCGGCTTGACCATCATCACCAGATCGGCATCCGGCTTCACACACCGCACCAGGGCGGGCAGTACCAGGCCGAGCGGGATGAAGGACAGATCCCCCACGACAAGATCCACAGGCTCCCCATCGATCGCTTCGAGCGTCAACTCGCGTACGTTCGTACGGTCCTTGACGGTGACGCGTTCATCGCTCCGGAGAGTCCACGCGAGTTGTCCGTATCCGACGTCCACGGCGACGACGTGCGCGGCGCCCGCTCGCAGCAGCACGTCCGTGAACCCGCCGGTGGAGGCGCCGGCGTCCAGCGCCCGCCGCCCCTCGACGACGAGCCCCCGCGGCACGAACGCCTGCAGGGCGCCCGCGAGCTTGTGCCCGCCGCGCGAGACGTAGTCGGGGTCGTTGTCGTCGGAGGCGACGACGATCGCCGCCGCGGTCTCCACCTGGGTGGCCGGTTTGGTCGCGACGGTCTTGCCGACGCTGACCCGTCCGGCGGCGATCAGCTGCCCGGCATGCTCACGCGAGCGCGCGAGCTTCCGGCGGACCAGCTCCGCGTCCAGCCGGCGGCGTGCGACTCCTGCCACGTTCGGTTCAGCTCCTGTTCCCGTACGGCGATGGGGGCCCCGGAGGTCCCGGGCGGGCGTCGAGCGCGGTCAGCGTGTCGCGCAGCCCCCGGTGTACATCCTCATACACCTCGAGATGTCCGTCGGTGGCGAGGTGGTCGGTGTCGCCGAGGCGCTCCAACTGGGCGTCGACCTCGGCGTTGCCGGTCGGGGTGCGGTCCACGTTCAGCGGGGCGGGCGCGGCGGGGTCGTAGGCGGGTTCCGCCGCCGGCTCGGGTGGTTCCTGCGGGCCGGCGCCCTGCGGCACTGTGTCGCTCATGCCCAGACGCTACCCCGAAGCCCTGGGGTACCGTCGATGCCGATGGCCACGATCGAGGAGTGCCGCGCCGCACTCGAGAAGCTCTCGGACAACATGCAGCACGCCGAGGGGGACGTCCGCACCGCCACGTCCCTGGACCGCTCGGTCAGCTGCCGGATCACCGACCTCGACGTCACCTTCGTCGGCCGGATGACCGGCGGCCGGATCGTCGTGCGGGACACGGTCCAGGGTCCGCCACCGGAGAAGGCCGAGATCAGACTCACCATGAAGGGCGACGACCTGGTGGCCCTGGTCAACGGCGAGCTGAACTTCGCCAAGGCCTGGGGCTCGGGCCGGGTGAAGCTGGAGGCGGGCCTGCGCGACCTGTTCCAGCTCAGGAAGCTTCTGTAGCCACCACACGCGCGCGTGCCGTGCGCGCCGCAGGCACCACCAGCGGCGTCCCCGTCTCCGGATCGTCGATCACCTGGCAGCGCAGTCCGAAGACCTCCTCCACCAGCTCCGCCGTGACGATGTCCTTCGGCGCGCCCTCGGCTACGACCTTCCCCGCGCGCAGCGCGATCAGGTGCGTGGCATACCGCGCGGCGTGGTTGAGGTCGTGCAGCACCGCGACCAGCGTCCGCCCCTGCTCCTCGTGCAGTTCGGCGCACAGGTCCAGGACGTCGATCTGGTGCTGGATGTCCAGGTACGTCGTCGGCTCGTCGAGCAGCAGCAGCGGGGTCTGCTGGGCGAGCGCCATGGCGATCCACACCCGCTGCCGCTGGCCGCCGGACAGCTCGTCGACATACCGCTCCGCGAGTTCGGCGACCCCGGTCCGCGCCATGGACTCCTGGACGACCCGCTCGTCCTCGGCGGACCACTGGCGCAGGACGCCCTGGTGCGGATACCGGCCGCGGCCGACGAGGTCGGCGACGGTGATCCCGTCGGGCGCGATCGGCGACTGCGGCAGCAGCCCCAGCGTGCGGGCGACCTTCTTCGCGGGCATCGACCGGATGACCTGCCCGTCGAGGAGCACCCGGCCCCGACTGGGCCTGAGCATCCGCGACAGCGCCCGCAGCAGCGTGGACTTGCCGCACGCGTTCGGGCCGACGATCACCGTGAAGGAGTTGTCGGGGATCTCCACCGAGAGCTGCTCGGCGATGACCCGCTGGTCGTAGGCGAGGGTGACGTTCTCGGCGGACAGGCGGTTCACAGTGCTCCTCGGGGTGTACGGGTTCGCCGAGCCGCTCATATCCGGCCCGCCTTGCGCTCGGTGACCAGCAGCCACAGCAGGTAGACGCCGCCGAGGACCCCGGTGACCACGCCGACGGGCAACTGGTCGGCGCCGAACAGGCGCTGGGAGGCCCAGTCGGCGGTGACCAGGAGGGCGGCGCCCATGCACAGGGACGGCAGGAGGTTGGGGCCGGGTGAGCGGGTGAGCCGACGAGCGAGCTGCGGGGCGGTGAGCGCGACGAAGCTGACGGGTCCCGCGGCGGAGGTGGCGGTGGCGACGAGCATCACGGCCGCCACCATCAGCAGCGCCCGCACCCGCTCCACGCGGACGCCGAGGGCGCCCGCGACATCGTCGCCCATCTCCATCATCCGCAGCCCGCGGGCGTTGGCGAGGACCAGCGGTACGAGCACCGCGCACAGCGCGAGCAGCGGCCAGACCTGGGCCCAGTCACGGCCGTTGAGGGAACCGGTCATCCACACGACCGCGCGGGCCGCGTCGACCAGGTCGGAGATGGTGAGCAAATAGCCGTTCACCGCCGTGACGACCGCGGAGACGCCGATCCCGACCAGGACCAGTCGGTAACCGTGCACACCCCGCTTCCAGGCGAGCAGATAGATGGCGAGACCGGTCAGCAGGCCGCCGACGAGCGCGCCCACGGTGACCTGGGCCGCGCTCCCGGAGAACAGCACGATCATGGTGAGGGCCCCGGCGGTCGCCCCCTGCCCGAGGCCCAGCACGTCCGGGCTGCCCAGCGGATTGCGGGTGACGGCCTGGAACAGCGCCCCGCCGAGCCCCAGCGAGGCACCGACCAGCAGCCCCACCAGGACCCGCGGCAGCCGCAGCTCCCCGACGATGAACTCCTGACCCGCGGTGCCGTCGCCGAGCAGGGTCTTCACCACGTCACCGGCCGGGATCGGGAAGTCACCGGTGCCGAGCAGCACGACACTCGCGGCGAGCACCGCGAGCAGCAGCAGGACGACGACGGTGACGGCACGGACGTCCAGGCGCAGCGACAGCCCGCCGGGGGTGCGCACGACTCGGGTGGTCTTCACAGCCGCGCCGTCCTCCGTCGCCGTACCAGAAAGATGAAGACCGGCCCCCCGACGAGGGCGGTGACGACGCCGACCTGGAGCTCCGAGGGGCGGGCGACGACGCGGCCGATCACGTCGGCACCGAGCAGCAGCACGGGCGACAGGATCGTGGCGTACGGCAGGATCCAGCGCAGGTCGGGGCCGGTGAAGGACCGTACGACGTGCGGGACCATCAGCCCGACGAAGGCGATCGGCCCGCAGGCGGCGGTCGCCGCCCCGCACAGCACGGTCGCCGCCAGCATGGACAGCGCCCGGGTGCGGTTCAGGTCGGCGCCGAGGGCCTTCGCGGTGTCGTCGCCCATGGCCACGGCATTGAGCGGCCGGGCGAGCCCGAGGGCGAGGAGCGTGCCGGCCGCGAGGAACGGCAGCACCTGGAGGATCGTCGCCTCGGTGGCCGAGGCCAGCGAGCCGACCGTCCAGAAGCGCATCCTGCCGAGCGCCGCGTCGTCCGTGATCATCACGGCCTGGAGATAGCCGTACAGCGCCGCGCTGATGGCGGTTCCGGCGAGGGCGAGCCGCACCGGGGTCGCCCCGCGGCTGCCGCCGAGGAACCAGACCAGCGCGCCGACGGCGGCCGCGCCCAGGAAGGCGAACCAGACGTAGTCGCTCAGGCTGGTGACGCCGAGGTACGTGATCGCCGTGACGACCGCGGCGGAGGCGCCCGCGTTGATGCCGAGCAGTCCGGGGTCGGCGAGCGGGTTGCGGGTGAGCGCCTGCAGGACGGCTCCCGAGAGGCCGAGTGCGGCACCGGCGAGCAGCCCGAGGACGGTCCGGGACAGCCGCTCGTCGACGACGACGTCGCCGTACGTGCCCGTGTCCTGGAAGATCCCGTGCCAGACCTGTTGAAGCGACAGCCCCTTCGCCCCGATCGCGATGCTCGCCAACGCGACGAGCACCAGGACCAGGACGGACGCGAGCAGCCCAAAGGTACGTACCGCCCTGCGGGTTGGGGGCGCGGGGGCGGTTTCCGCGCGCTGTTCGGGAGGACCGTCGACCAACACAGAAGTTAGGTTAGCCTACCCTAGCCCCCCCGCTTCCCGGTGCTCAGAACCCCAGCCGCGCCAGCGCCTTCCCCGTGTCCAGCTCGCACACACCCTCGCCGGCCGCCGTCCAGGCCGCGGCGCAGAGTGCCCGCAACCCGTCCAAGGCCTCTCCGTCACCGTCCAGTTGGAGCCGCTCGGCACCCGCCGTCGCCGTCCAGCCGCCGCACCGGAAACCGCCGTCCGCCTCGCTGACCTCCGGCTGTCCCGTGAGCAGCCCGCGCAGATCGGCGTCGACGTACGTCGGCCGGTGCTGCGGGGGCGCGGCGAGGAGCTGGGCGCCGTCGGTGACGCCGGTGAGGACCAGCAGCGAGTCCACCTCGCCGTTGAACGCTCCCTCGATGTCCGTGTCCAGCCGGTCACCGACCACCAACGGCCGCTCGGCGCCGGTACGGAGGATCGTCTCGCGGTGCATCGGGGGCAACGGCTTGCCCGCCACCTGCGGTTCGGCACCGGTCGCTATGCGCACGACCTCCACGGCAGCGCCGTTTCCCGGGGCGATCCCGCGCGCGCTCGGAATCGTCAGGTCGGTGTTGGAGGCGTACCAGGGGACCCCGCCCGCGATGGCGTAACAGGCCTCCGCGAACCGCCCCCACGGCAACTCGGGCCCGCCGTACCCCTGCACGACCGCCACCGGCTCGTCCTCCGCCGACTCGACGGGCTCGAGCCCCCGCTCCCGCAACGCGACCCGCAGCCCCTCACCGCCGATCACGAGTACCCGGCCCCCGTGCGGCACCTGCTCGCTGATCAACCGCGCGACCGCCTGGGCGGACGTGATGACGTCCTCGGCCCCCGTCGGTATCCCCAGCTCGGTCAGATGCTCGGCCACCTTCTCCGGGGTGCGCAGCGCGTTGTTGGTGACGTACGCGAGGTGCATCCCGCCCTCGCGGGCCCTCGCCAGCGACTCGACCGCGTGCGCGATGGCGAGGCCCCCGGCGTACACCACCCCGTCGAGGTCGAGCAGCGCGGTGTCGTACGCCTCGTTCAGGGCCTGCCCACTGCCCTCGGGCCTCGTCCTGACCTTCTGGCTCATTCCGCATCGCTCCTCGTTCGACGGCTTTCCCCCGATCATCCCGCACGCCACTGACACACGTACGATGCCGGGATGAACACTGCAGGTCACCCGGAAGCAACGGCGCGCCGAGGCCTGGAACTCACCCCGTTCCGAGGCCTGCGGTACGACCCCGACCGGGTCGGCAGCCTGGCCGCCGTGACATCCCCGCCCTACGACGTCGTCGTACGCCCCGACGGCGTGCACCACCTGCAGGACGCCGACCCGCACAACATCGTCCGCCTGATCCTTCCGCAGGCCCCCACGCCCAGCGCGCGCAACGAGCGGGCCTCGGACACCCTGCGCCGCTGGTTCGACGAAGGTGTTCTGACCGCCGACCCCGAGCCGGGTCTGTACGTCTACGAGCAGCGCCACGACGACGGCACGCTGCAGCGCGGCATCATCGGTGCCCTGCGCGTCTCGGACCCGTCCGAGGGTGTGGTCCTGCCCCACGAGGACGTCATGCCCCATGTGGTCGCCGACCGCGCGGCCCTGATGCGGGCCACCTCCGCGAACCTCGAACCGCTGCTGCTGACCTACCGCGGCAACGGCTCGGCGGCCGCCACGAGCGAGGTCGTCGAACGGGCCGCGGACCGGCCGCCGCTCCTCTCTACGACCACGGAGGACGGGTTCAGCCACCGCCTCTGGTCGGTCACCGACCCGTCCGACGTGGCCCGCATCCAGTCCGAACTCGCCGACCACCAGGCGCTGATCGCCGACGGCCACCACCGCTGGGCGACCTACCGCCGGCTCCGCACCGAACATCCCTCGCCCAGCCCCTGGGACTACGGCCTGGTCCTGCTGGTCGACACGACCCGCTACCCGCTCCGGGTCCGCGCCATCCACCGCCTGCTGCACGGCCTGCCCGTCGCGGACGCGCTCGCGGCCGTAGGAGGCCTCTTCCGAGTACGGCGTCTGGACGCGTCCCTCCCGGCAGCCCTGGAGGCCCTCGCCGACGCCGCCTGCGCGGGCAACGCGTTCCTCCTGGCCGGCGACGGCACCTTCCACCTGCTCGACCGCCCGGACCCGGACCTGCTCGCCCGGACGATCCCCGCCGACCGCCCGGCAGCCTGGCGCACCCTGGACGCCACGGTCCTCCACGCCACGCTCCTCGACCACGTCTGGCACATCCCCGAGGACTCCCCGGCCCACATCGCCTACATCCATGACACGGCCGCCACGGTCGCCAAGGCGGAACGTGACGGCGGTACGGCCGTGCTGCTGCACCCGGTCCGCGAGGAGGTCGTGCGCGATCTGGCCCGCCAGGGCGTGACGATGCCCCGCAAGTCGACGTCGTTCGGCCCGAAGCCGGCGTCCGGCCTGGTGCTGCGCGCGCTGGACCTCTGACACGCAAAAGGGCGGGACCCCATGGTCCCGCCCTTTCTTGCAAGCGTCAGTCCTCGCCGCCCTCGACCTCGGCATCCGACTGAGTGCCGTCGCCTTCCTCGCTCTCGTCGAAGGCGTCGACGAACTCGACCCCGTCCAACTCGGCGAGCCGGTCCGACGCGTCCGTGCTGCCGTCCCGGTCGGCCTCCACGGCCTTCGCGAACCACTCCCGCGCCTCGCCCTCCCGGCCGGCGGCGAGCAGGGCGTCGGCGTAGGCGTACCGCAGCCGCGCGGTCCACGGCTGGACGGAGTTGGACGCCAGCTCGGGGCTCTGCAGCGTCACGATCGCCGCCTCGAGCTGCCCCATGTCACGCCGGGCGCCGGCCGCGACGAGCCGCATCTCGACCTGGCCGGCCTTGTCCAGCTTGTGCACCTCGGGCGCCCCGGCCATGTCCAGCGCCTTCTCGGGCCGCCCGAGCCCACGCTCACAGTCGGCCATCAGCGGCCACAGCTCCGCGCTCCCGGTCATCCGCCGCGCCGCCCGGAACTCGGCCAGTGCCTCGGAGTACTTCTGGTTCGCGTAAGCGGCGAAGCCGGCCGCCTCCCGTACGGCGGCCACGCGCGAGGCGAGCCGCAGGGCGACCTTGGAGTACCCGTACGCCCCCTCGGGGTCCTCGTCGATGAGCCGCGCGACCATCACCAGGTTCTTGGCGACGTCCTCGGCGAGCGTCTTGGGCAGGCTCAGCAGCTCCTGCCGTACGTCCTTGTCGATCTCCTCGCCCGTGACGTCCTCGGGAATCGGCAGCCGCTTGATCGGCTCCCGGTCGCGGTCACGATCCCGGTTCCGGTCATCGCGGAAGCGGCCACCGCCCTGCCGGTCGTCCCGTCCACGGAAACCTCCGGGACGACCGCCGCGGTCGTCACGCCGGAAGGAGGGCCGCTCACCGCGGTCGTCACGACGGGGGCCACGGTCACGGTCGTCGCGCTGGTAGGCGGGACGGGAGCCACGGTCACCGTCACGCCGATCGTCCCGACGCCCGTACCCGCCACCGCGGTTGTCGTCACGCCGGAAACCGCCCCGGTCGCCGTCACGCCGCTCGCCGCGGTCGTCGCGCCGGAAGGGCGGGCGCTCACCGCGGTCGTCACGACGAGGGCCACGGTCACGGTCGTCGCGGCGGAACGGGGGACGCTCGCCACGGTCACCGCGGTCGTCGCGCCGGAACGGCGGGCGCTCGCCACGGTCGTCACGACGAGGGCCACGGTCACGGTCGTCGCGGCGGAACGGGGGACGCTCGCCACGGTCACCGCGGTCGTCGCGCCGGAAGGGCGGGCGCTCGCCACGGTCGTCACGACGGGGGCCACGGTCACGGTCGTCGCGCTGGTAGGCGGGACGGGATCCACGGTCACCGTCGCGCCGATCGTCCCGACGCCCGTATCCGCCACGGTCACCGCGATCGTCACGCGGGCGGTCATCACGACGACCGTATCCGCCACCCCGGTTGTCGTCACGGCGGAACCCGCCGCGGTCGTCGCGGCGGAACGCGGGACGCTCGCCACGGTCACCGCGGTCGTCGCGCCGGAAGGGCGGGCGCTCACCGCGGTCGTCACGACGGGGACCGCGGTCACGGTCGTCGCGCTGGTAGGCGGGACGGGAGCCACGGTCACCGTCACGCCGATCGTCCCGACGCCCGTACCCGCCACCGCGGTTGTCGTCGCGCCGGTCATCACGTCGGTCATCCCGACGGAAGCCACCACGGTCACCGCGGTAACCGCCACGATTTCCGCGGTCCCCACTGTCCCGTCGCCGCTGGTCGCGCTCCGGTCGGTCGTCGGGAGAGTTGGTGGACATCGGTGACTCCTGTCTTCGGTACTGCAAGCATGGCAAAAACGAAAGGACCCCTGGTCCCAGCTGAACGCTGGGACCAGGGGTCCTTCCAAAGATTGTTCGGCGGCGTCCTACTCTCCCACAGGGTCCCCCCTGCAGTACCATCGGCGCTGTAAGGCTTAGCTTCCGGGTTCGAAATGTAACCGGGC